>DAFS01000032.1:424-22570 GCA_002495525.1 Euryarchaeota archaeon UBA89
CTAACTTTGGTCCTACCGTAGAAAAAAACAACTAATTGATATAGCAATCCGATCTTTATTTAGTAATATCATTTCTTTCACCTATTCCAGTAAAAGCAAACTCAATTGCATTAATGCAGACCCGAATAGAATACCTACAATCATGAACTGATTTCGATTTTGAGCTAAAGCCTGAGGAATTAACTCCTTGAAACTTACAACTACCATAATTCCTCCGACGAAAGCCAAAGATAATCCAACCATCACAGGAGTTAATATGGAACCAAGAATTAGTAGTGCAAATAGCGCTCCAAGAGGTTCCGTCAGGCCAGTAGCGAAAGCAATCAATATTGCTTTCATATTTCCACCTCCGCCTGCTTTGATTGGTGCGGCTACTGCAATTCCCTCCGGAATATTATGTAGTCCGATTGCAATCATTAAGACCACTCCATATTGTGCTGATTCAAGTACAGCAACACCTATTGCTAAACCTTCTGGAAAGTTATGAATTCCCAATGCAATTGCAGTAAATATTCCAGAAAGATACAATTTTCTTTTTTCACTAACTACCTCATCTTCATCCTTTCTAATTAATGAATTTATCATAAATATAAACGCAGCACCCAAAATAAATGAAATTGTGATTTGAATAAAGCCATATTCCATTACCTGACCCAACCACAAATCGAAAATAGAAATTAATAGCATCACTCCAGCAGCCATTCCTAGCATAAATGCCATTAATTCGTTACTTATTTCCTTAATAAATACAACAATCAATCCGCCTATTCCAGTAGCAAGACCGGCTAAAAGAGCTATTGTAAAAGGAAATACCCATGAATCTGATCCCCCCTCTAAGGCCTGTATTTCTATTATTGGATTATCCGGACTATGCCCCCCTCCTTCTTCGGAAACAACATGTAATATTATTTCTGTTGTTAATGCCAGACCCTGTTGATTAACGATATCAACTTTGTCTGTAGGCCTGTGGTACTGAGGATATTCCCATCCATAAAATCCTAATGTTTCTATATTATAATTATTGAATGAACGATGATCGCTATTCCCGGTATCCACATTATAATTTACATACGCTGAATATTCATCCCATCCATTTGTAAGTATCTCATTCTTTATTCTATCAACAGTATCTGCAATTTTTCCATCCGAAGAATCGATACCTAGCGTTGATAATCCAACGGCAGGGTCAAGATTAGTTGAATCAATATTGATGTACAAATCAAGTTGTTCTATTTCTTCTGGATGTGCATTTAGATATGCTTGACTTCCAAGAGTACCTAGTTCTTCACCTCCCCATGTTGTAAATTTAACTGTCGATTCTAAATTTATTTGACTTAATTGAGATGCTATTTCTAATAATTGTGCCACTCCTACTGCATTATCAACTGCTCCTGGACTATTGTAAACTGAATCATGATGTGCGCCAATCATTATTTCTTTATTCCCAGACCCTTCTAGCTCACCAGTAACTACTTTTACAGTTCTTGTACCTACATTATAGCCTTCCCAAAAACCATCAAGCGATGCGAATAAAGTCTGATCATCAGATGCTCGTTCTATAAAATCATGGAATTGAATTGCGACACTTTCAGAAATATATACAAACGGAATTAAAATATCTGAATATTGGCCATTATAAGCATCGGGGAATGGAACAGTTTTACCATTTTCTTGAACAGTTACTGTCCTAAATGGGGGTACTTCAACGCCATCTGTATATATCAATACTACAGCGGCATTTTGATCAATTGAATTCTTGTATATTTCGGCCAAACTTCTTCCATTATCATAATTAATCAATAATGCCAAATCTGTTAAATCACCAGCCGCAGAAAACTCGCTTTCAGAACCATTCCCAAAATCTGTCAAAATATTATCATGTTTATGTGTAGAACCAGAATAACCTAAAAATGTAAATTTTTCTAAATGATTTAAATCTCCTGTAGAATCAATTTCAACTCTTGCAGTTCCAGCGGTTCCGTCAGGAAGACCCGGGATATTTTGAGCGCCTTGTTCTAATTGAGCATGCATCAAAATTTGATGTTCATCAGGTTCAGCATCTACAAACCAAGCACCCGTGATTTCAAACTCTTCAATTTTCACATTTTCGAGACCAATTTCTGAGAATCTTTCACTAATATATTCACTAGTTAAATTTTCTGCATTAGACCCTGAAACTCTAGGGCCCACAGAAGAAATTTGTTCTATATCATTCATTATTGAGTTGTCATCTATGGTAAAAGATATTTCTTCTTCCTCCAAAAGTAGACTTATTGAGAAGCTTGAGATTAGTACAATTGCCGATATCACTCCAACAATTGTCAGACGGTGCTCATCCATAAGTCCCATACAAGGTGACTAGGTGTTGTTTCTAAAAGTTTAGGGTAGCCTAAAACTCTAAAATATAATTCCATTTCGCAAAGGCATAGTGAGGTGATTGTAGGTATGAGTATGTCTTCCTATCAGAAAAAAAATCTTGTGTTTTGTTTATTATTTATTATTATTTTATCGTTTTTTTCTCCAATAGGTACAACTTCTGCCCAAAATGAAGATTCAACCTTCGATATCTCTGGAGCAGTATTTTCCTCTGAAGAAACAACTGCTGGTAATACATATGTCAAGTTAATCCCTAGAGCATCAATTCAAACTGGTGAAACTGGGAGTTACCATATAACTGATGTGACACCGGGGGAATATACAATTAGAGCTTATTTTATGAATAACGGCCATACTGTTGTTTACAGGAAAATACTTGTCAAAGAGGACGTAAGTTTAGATTGGACTGAAGGGAAAAATTGGGTGACGATTAAAGTATTGGATAATAATCATCAACTGATTGAAGATTCTTCATCAACTGCAATAACACTTATACAAAATAACCAGACTGGGATTTTGGATGAGGGCAGGGTTGAATTTGGACCCTTCAATGTTGATGATTACTACACTCTAAGTGCAAAATATGGAGAATCTAATCAACCAGAGCATTTCCTTCACTTTAAGATGGAAAGGGGAAGTAATCCTGGTGAGATTTATCCGGATGTAAACGACTTCGAAATGGTACAAGGTAAGAATAGTAGATATGGTTTTATTACAAACACAGCAGGTGTGCCACTGGAAGGGATTCTGGTTAGTAATGGTGAGCAGAGTTTTCTGACTAACTCAGATGGCTTTTATCTACTTCAAAATCTAGATGTAGGATCTTCTTGTACGCTAACGTTCCAGCAATTTGGACAACAGATTTCTGAACCATTAGATGACTTCATTACAACAGGACCCGGATGGCTTAATCAAACAATTGATATTGAGTTGATTTCACCCGGAAATATTAGCTTTCTTACTCCAGTTCAAACACTTCCAATGACGTCTATTGAATTAGAATGGTCCGGATCTGAATATTCAGATTATTACTCAGTTTATTCCGGACCAGTGGTTGAAGAGAATTTGATTTATAGAGGTCTTTCAAATACTTTTATGTTCGAACCATCGGAACCTGGAATGATTGATTTTAATGTAGTAGCCAATAATTCCAATGGTTCAACAGAGAATTTGAATTCTTTGAGAATTATTTTTCTCCCATCACAATCGGGTGAAAGTATCTGGAATGTTGGAATGAACTGGGACTATAGGGTAGAATATACTCCTAGTGGGACTCTTCGAGATGTTACAATGACTATGATAGGTTCAGAAAAGATTACCGATTCATTTGGTCATGAGAGAGATTCTTTTTTGTTGAGATTAACCGGTGATTATCAATTACCGGATGAAAAATCATACAGATGGGTTGATTCTGAAACTCTACTGAATCTTCATACTTATTGGTTAGATGACCCCTCCTCATCTTCATATTTCACAGAAGGGACATTGGGGTGGAACTTCACGGATGAGACTGGTAATCCGGGTAACTTATTAGAAAATGAAGACAATTTAACAATGCACTTTAACCGGACAAATGTCATCGGAGTCCCCGGTCATCCTGATGGTTACGATGACACATACAACATTGTTTCAATAGAAGATAATGTCATGGTTACTACCTCTGCTGGAGTGTTTTCTACCAGATATATCAGGATTACAGATAATAGCGATAGTATGGTCTCATGGGAATTATGGTATAACGAAACGGTCAAGAATTGGGTGAAAATAATAGATCGTTTATCAGGATCTCATTCAGATAAAGTTGATTATGAATTAACATCCTATGAAGTGCCTACAACTCCGCAATTTATCTCAGAGGAAGGAGAGATTAATTCCAAGGATTACGAAATAAGTTGGGCTAATTATCCCGGTGCAAAAGAGTATCAACTTCTACAAAATAATGAGATAATTTATCAGGGAAATATGACTACATTTTTAATTGAAAATAATAATGATGCAGTTTACACTTATTTGCTTAGAGGGATGATGGAAGGATACTACATTGAAGGTGATACTTTGGAACTGCAAGTAAATTATATCCCTCCAAAAATAGTTCTTTCAGTCAATTCAGATATAATAAATGAAGGAGATTCTGTGACTCTAAATTGGTCTCATGTTGAAAGTTCTGAGTGGTACGGAATCATTGTTCAAGATGAAGAAGGAAATATTCTGGAGATGTACAACGGATCTGAAAACCAAGTCACATTGGAAGGATTGAGTGTTGGTCAGAACCGCATTAGGATAAACGGTATGATCAATGGTAAGGTATCTGATTATTCAGACTCGGTATTCGTTGTAGTGCTAGAAGATGAAGAATCATCATTCACTAGCGGCGTGTTAATTATTGGATTTATGCTAATAGTTTTGGTTGCTACCAATATCATTTTTCGTCAGAATAGAAGTATAGGAGAGAATTAGTAGGTGTAATAATGTCAGTTTCTAAATTAGCAATATTCCAGGTTGTCCTTGTCCTAGTATGCTCTTTGGGTGTTTATCAGGCATCAATTCAGGATTCAATATCATCAACAAATAATGGAAATATCATTGTCACCGATTCTAACGGTATCGAACATCACTTTGACGAGACACCATCTAGGGTCGCTATTACCAATACTTATGCTGCTAGTGTAATGCGAATGCTTGAGGTTGATTTAGAGAGAGTAGTTGGTATTTCCGGAGATTTTGATGACGAATCATTATGGCCTGAATTTATCAATACCCCATTGGTCCAGCAATCTGCACATTCCGAGATAGATTTTGAATCATTACTCGACAGTAGACCTGAAATTTATATTGTTTTCGCTACTAATGGGATGGTGGACACCAATGCAATTAGAGAAAAACTAGATCCTGTTGGAATCAAGGTAGTAGCTCTAGATTTTTACAAGTATGATGTATTGAGAGATGAGATCAACGTTATTGCAGATTTATTTGGAAAACAGCAAGAAGCCTCAGATTTATTTTCGGAATTCGATGAGATTGAAAATATGGTATCAGAACGTATACTCGGTATGAATGAATCACTGAGGCCGCAGATCGTGATGGAACATCATGCATCACTAACACGTGATCCTGTTGTTTTGACTGGGACCTCACAATGGACTGATATGATTGAGAAGGCAGGAGGTAGAAACGTCTTTGCTGACCTGCCAGGACATACCACTCATGTCGATATGGAAGCAATAATGGATGAAAATCCAGATGTTATTATGTTTGATGGAATAACTTTTGATATTGGTTTTAACAATTACGATGATGAAGACAAATGTCAAACTCACATGCAATTCATTGCTGATAGACCTGGTTTTGATAGTATTAAAGCAATTCAAGATAATCGGATGGCAATTATGTCTGGTGAATTTGCCGGTCCAATGATGATCCACGGTTTACCAACTCTAGCAAAATTATTACATCCAGATTTATTTTCGGATATTGATGCTGATCAATATCTTGATGATTACTTCATTGATCACCATAACATTGAAAGAATTGGAAAGTTTGTTTGTACTTCTTTCGGCGGATGATAATTATGGATCCACTCTCAGTCCAGCATATCGAAAAAGGTAAGAATCAGTTAATAATGGTAGTATTACTGTCGATTTCGACCTTTTTATTAGCGATTTATGCTTTGGGTCAAGGTTCTTCTTCGAATCTTGATATGTGGACAACTGCGAAGATTCTTTTTGGTATTGATGATCCTAGTGATTTACAGTCAGATATAATCTGGAAATTACGATTTCCTCGTATCTTGATAGCTGTAATTGGCGGAGTTGCTTTGGCAACTGCTGGTTCATTAATGCAAGGATGTCTAGCGAATCCTTTGGTTTCACCACTGACTTTAGGGGTTGCTTCTGGAGCAGCACTTGGTGCTGCGCTTGCAATTGTACTTGGAATAACGATAGTAGATGTTCCTAATCTAGGAATTGTTGTCAATGCGTTCTTATTTTCGTTGATAGTTGTTTACATCATTATCCAACTTGGAAATCTCCGCTCAATTTCAGCAGAGTCCTATATATTGGTTGGAATTGCTATAACATTCATCACGGGTGCAATTGTTTCTACTATGCAATATTTTGCTACTGATGCCCAATTATCGCAACTTACACATTGGTCTTTTGGCAGTCTTTCTAGACCCGAATTGATTGACGTTCTTTGGATTGGAGTTGTTGTAATTGGATTAATGCCTCAAGCAATCAGATGGTCTTGGGATTTGAATGCATTGACCTTAGGAGGAGATGATTTTGCAATTTCAACTGGAGTCGATCCATCAGTAATTAGAAGAAATATTCTTGTTCTATCTGCTCTGATGACCTCAGTAGTTATTGCATTTACAGGATTAATTGGATTTGTAGGTTTAGCTGCACCTCATATGGCACGCCAAATTGTTGGTAATGATTTCCGTAAATTAATACCTTGTTCAGCAGTATTTGGAGCTTTCCTAATGCTTTTTGCAGATACTTTAGGACGTACACTTTTTGCACCAATTGTAATCCCTGTTGGCATAATGCTCTCAGTAATTGGAGGACCTTTTTTCATGTATCTTCTACTAAAAGATAAGGGGGGTAAGTCTTGAATTTATTCTTAGAAGTAAATGATGTTTCATTCAATTGGGGTGAAAATGATGTCCTTAAAAATCTAAACTTAGAAATCGGGGAAAACGAACTGGTATCTCTCTTAGGTGTAAATGGTGCGGGTAAATCAACTCTGTTGAAGTGTCTGAATAGAATTCTTACGCCTGAATTAGGAGAAATTAGGGCATTATCTAAGAATATCAATGAAATGGATTTAATTCAGCTATCTAAAATAATGTCTTACGTACCACAATCTGTTCGGTCTAGTTTTACTATGGATGTCTTTGACGTGGTACTATTAGGCCGCAGACCTCATATTAATTGGATGATTAGTAACGAAGATCGCGATAAAGTTAGTAATACACTCCGTTTTTTGAATTTGGAAGATTTCGCATTCAGAAGATTTAATGAATTATCTGGTGGCGAAAGACAACGAGTTATTATCGCTAAAGCTATTGCTCAAGATCCAAGTATATTTCTTCTTGATGAGCCTACAAGTGACCTTGATTTAAAGAGTCAAATTGAGATTATGAAGAAATTGAAAGAACTGATTTCTAATCCAGAATCTCCTAAATCAGCTTTAGTTGCTATCCATGACATCAATATTGCTGCTCGATTTTCAGATCGAATATTACTTCTTCATGAAGGGAAAATTTTAGCCTCAGGAAAACCTTTTGAGGTACTTACAGCAGAAAATATCGCCACGGTGTTTGGAGTTTCATCATCGATAGAATGGTGGAACGATTCATACATCCGAGTGATGATTGAAGATGAAATAAAAGAAAAAGATTGAGGGATAAACATGAATGAAAACGAAATATTAATTATTTTTGGAACAGAAACAGGGAATGCCGAAGAATTATCAGAGGTTGCTGCCAAGATGGCCTCTGATCATGATTTGATTGGAAATGTGATGGATATGGATGATGTGACAACTGATATCCTTCTAAAAACAAAGAAATTAATGGTAATTTGCAGTACTTGGGGAGATGGGGAGCAGCCAGTTAATGCCGAAGATTTATATGAGTCTACAAACGAATTGAATGAAGGCGCTCTTAGTGAATTGTATTTCTCTGTATTAGCGCTTGGCGATACTGCCTTTGATCTATTCTGTGAATCTGGGAAAGAGTGGGATAATGTTTTAGAAGAAAAAGGCGCGAGTAGAGTCATAGACAGGATAGATTGCGATACTGATTATGATGATGATGCAGAAGATTGGATTGGTCGGGCATTCGAAAATTTCAAGAAATTAATTTAAGGTGATGAAATGACGGAAGAAATGGATAAAGTTCCCAGACACAAATTACCTAAAGGTTCGAAATCTCAACGCCAAGAACTGTTGTATGACCCAGATGTTGCCACATCGTCTCATGCCGAACAGTCTAGATCTTTGGCTGAAAAAATTGGTACGGCTACACTATGTACAATTTCTTCAGAAGGTGAAGGTTATCCGTATGGTTCATTCGTAACTTTTGCTTTAGACAATGGAAATCCTGTTTTTCTAATTAGCGGCCTAGCTGAGCATACAAAGAATCTTTTGAAAAACTCTAAGGCTTCTTTGTTGATTGCAGAAGGCGGAGATGGTAATCCCCTCGCCTTGGGTAGGGTAACGCTAATCGGAGATTGCATAAAAGTTGCTAATAGTGAGAGAAGTCGTCTGAAAGAGATATTCGTCTCTAGGCATCCTGATTCTCGATTTTATGCAGATTTTGGCGATTTCCATTATTTCCGATTGGAAGTCTCATCAGTGAGATATATCGGTGGTTTTGGTCGAATGTCATGGGTACAAGGAAAAGATTGGGCAGATGCTGAACCAGATCCTCTTCTTCCATTTTCAAGCGATATAATTGATCACATGAATGAAGATCATGAAGATGCAATGATAATAATCTGTCAGAAGATGAGTAAAGCAGTTGATACTTCATCAGTTACTATGACAGGGATTGATAGATACGGGTTCGAAATGTCTGCTATGACTGAAGATGGACCAAGGCCTATCAGGATCGCTTTTTCCAATGAAGTAATGGATAGTGACGGAGCCAGAAAGGAAATTGTCAAACTAGTCAAGTCAGCTAGGAATATGATTTAAAAAAGTAAATTTTATTCTTAATTCCCATGTTCTGCTTTCTAAGAGTTCAGGATTGGTATGTCTAAAGATTTGGAAAATGCACGATTTACAAGCGTTGAAAGACCCTTTATCCAATCAGGATTATCATTTAAACAACTAACAACAGTCAAATTCTTACCGCCATGTTCGATAAAATGTTCTTTTACTTCAATTTCCAACTCTTCAAGTGTTTCTAATCCATCAGCTAGAAATGCAGGTGATACTATCACTACATCAGAATCAGTTTTAGCTAATTCTTCTACAACCGAAATTGTAGACGGTTTAAGCCATTTAGCAGGCCCCAGTCTACTTTGATATGATATAGACCAATCTTTTTCAGAAATTCCAAGTTTTTTGACAACTGCCTTCACAGTCATATTACAGTGATGCCCATAGCACATGGAGTTTGCATCTTTTTTAATCGAACAACAGCCATCAACAATTTGACAATGAGTGCCTGTTTTATCAGATCTTTTGACATGAGAAACTGGTAGTCCATGGAATGAGAATAAAATGTGAATATTATCTTTAATGTGAGGTTTTATTGAATTAACTAGAGGGTCAATGAAAGCCGGGTCATCTTCAAAATGGCCGAGTTCTGAAATCTTTGGATGCCAATTCATTTTGCTTAGATTCAATAATGCCTCTTTAGTAGAAGATTCAGTTGTTGCTTGAGCATGATGAGGGAATAAGGGAGCTAAAAGTAATTCCTCCACACCTTTTGATTTTAATTTCTCTAGAGCGGATTTAATACTTGGATTACCATACCTCATCCCTACTTCACACTCAATATCTCCTAATTCTAATTGTAGTTTTTCAGCCATTTTGTTAGTATATATTCTCAGAGGTGAATCTCCATCCATCCAGATACTTTCATACCTAGGTGCAATTTTTTGCGGCCTTACGTTCAAGATAATACCTTTGACCAGTATATATCTTAGTATAGTAGGAATATCGATTACGTCTGGGTCCATAAGAAACTCTCCCAGATATTTCTTCACAGATGGGACCGTAGCTTCATCAGGCGTACCTATATTCATCAGGAGTACGCCTCTCTTTACCATAAACCTCTGAATAACTTAAATGATTTAATGTCATGTTTTAACAAATATCTATCTACAATATAATTTTTCACCAATTATTGTTAGAACATATCTGAAATTCTCTCAGCCTCTGCAATTACATGAGTTATTGAAACGCCAGAAACTCCCCATCCAATATGAGTAAAATCAATTTTTTGTTTACTTACTGATGACATATATCCAGGAGGATATGATGGAATAAATTTTTGCCCTAAAAATTCAAAAATAACAGGTTCTTCTGGTGAAATTAACGATTTAGCATGTTTCTTAATAATCTGATGTTCTCCATTCCAACGTTTATTAGGAACCATCAATCGAAATAATCGATGTCCTTTCGGAGCTCTATTTGACGAATGTATATCGCTTTCATTAAGTATTCCGCTGATTGGTATATTGGAATCAGGGATTAAAGTACCATATCCAATTTCTTGTGATTTGACATGTTCATCTTTGTATCCAATGGCGAAGATAGAGATCTCAGATTTACTTCTGTTACTAAATAGTGGAGCTGCCCATACAATTGAACACAATGGAATTTTATATTTTTCTACGACTTCTTGTGGTGATTTCAAATTTGAATTTAGCACTATTGAAATATTTTCTAGTTGCTTAATTTTCTCTTCTAATGATTCGATTAATGTTGACATCCCTCCATCTAAAGATGCAATAGTACCTCTTTTTGGAGTAAATATACGATATGATTGCTCCATTCTTTTTCTTATCTCTTTCCATTTCCATGAGGGCTCTATACCAAATTTTGTTAAACTGGGGAATAAAAAGTCAGCATCAACATTTTCTGAAGTATCATTTACTATTCCCAATGTCATTGCGTCCGCAAATTTTCGTTCAGGGAATAATTCCGCTACGGAGCAACCTCCTTTACGTACTTTGGAAACTGTTCGATAGATAATCATTTTAATACCCACTCTAATCATTAAAATTTTATTGATTAATATTTTTTTTTCTTTACTGAAAATCCATCTTTTTGTGGCACTTGGTTTTGAGGGACTAAATTTTTCTTCTAATTTTAGATCAGCAATTAATCTCCATACGGACGGGTGTGGACGAGAAGCATTTACAGCTAGGTCACAAATCCACTCATCCTTTTTCCATGTTTCAATTACGCCTCCCAGCTTAGAACTCTTTTCTAAAATCTTAATCTTAATATCTGGTCTCTTGGTTCCTATTTGATATGCTAAAGTCAGCCCAGAAAGCCCTCCTCCAACTATTATAATTTCATTCGATGATGAAAGTGTTGGGTGAACCAAAATTGGCCTCCTAAGTTCATCGCCATATCGGACCCAATCATCAAAAGAAAATAAATCTGTATCCATTCAATCAATCCATTTCCTAGGTATTTTAAGAATGTCTAGAAGTTTTTCTTCATCAGAATCTTGTTCAACTTCATGACAGTATTCCCATCTAGAAGTGAGTGGAAGTGACATTAAAATACTCTCAATTCTACCATTGGTTCTCAAACCAAAACTCGTACCTCTGTCATAAACTAGATTGAATTCAACGTAGCGTCCTCTTCTAATCTGCTGCCATCTTTTATTTTCCTCATTAAATTCCATGACTGATCTTTTCTGTAATATTGGCATGTAACAATTTAGAAAAGATTTAGCACAGTCTTCTACGAAAGTAAAACATTTCTGTTTCGTACCTGAATGAAGATCATCGAAAAAAATACCCCCTATTCCTCTTCTTTCATCCCTATGAGGGATATAAAAATAGTCATCACACCATTGTTTAAATTTTTTGTAATCAGCAACCTCGTGCTTGTCACAAATATTTTTCAAAGAATTATGAAAATATTTACAATCTTCTTCAAATAGATAACAGGGAGTCAAATCAGCTCCTCCTCCAAACCACCAGCTTCCCTCTTTTTCTCCCTTCCCTCTTTCGAAATATCGATAGTTAGCATGAACAGTAGGAGCCATAGGATTTATTGGATGTAGAACGAGACTGATTCCAGTAGCAAAAAAGTCCAAGTCATCTCCTTCTAGTTTTTGTCCCCCTCCCATAGTTTTAGCAGCCTCAGGACTTAGTGTACCATAGACTACACTCACATTTACGCCCGCTTTCTCGAAGGTTTTTCCACCTGAAAAGACACGACTACGTCCTCCTCCGCCTTCTTCTCTTTCCCAGATATCTTCTCTACAACTAATTTGATCGATGATACTAATCATTTCACAGATTTCATCTTGTACGGAATAAACCATATCTATCATCTGTTGCCGCATATTTTTCACTCTGATATTTCCTTTAACACAGCTTCAACACATTCGATTTTTGCAGAAGGAGCAAAACCATGTCCTAGGTTGAAAATATGACCTGGGCTTCTTCCTGCGGCTTCTAAAACCGACTTTGCGGCATCTCTTGCAGCATCGACAGAACCATGAAGAAGCGCCGGATCTAGATTTCCCTGAAATGCAAATTTATCCCCATATTCTCTCCTATTCAATGCGAGATCATCTCGCCAGTCTAACGATAAAGCATTCAGATCTAATTTTCTTATTTGCTGATGAAGATGACCCGAACCTTTTGCATAATGAATTAAAGGAGTATCTTTACCTACTTTTTCTCGGAATACTTCTATCGCACGATTAGTTGCAGGCATTGCAAATTTTTCATAGTTTTTAGGAGATAGTAATCCTGCCCAAGTATCGAATAATTGTACAGCATCAGCCCCTCCAAATAGTACCTGATCTGCTAGTAAATTCCCTACAATCTCGCCCATACTCATTAGAGTTCTATGTGAGTCTTCTTCATTCGAGAAAATTTTAGCACGTGTTTCATGAAAATCTTTGTCTCCGGTGCCCCCAGCCAGAAGATACATACAAATCGTCCATGGTGCTCCTGCAAAACCAAGCTTTGCAATTTTATCATCAGTATGTTCTCCCACAGATTTCAGTCCATCTGCCGCCCATGGAGCATCTTTCCTAGCGTTGAATGTCTTCCAATCATCTACATCTGAAAAATTGAATTTATCTATACGGATACCTCCACCATAATCTACTTCATAGCCTAAACTAGGTAGAGGTGTAAGAATATCACTGAAAATAATGGCAGCATCTAGAGTTTTGTATCTTTTGATTGGTTGAAGTGTGATTTCAGTACATAGTTCGGTATCTTTGCATCTTTCCCAAAATGAATGATTCGCAGCAATTTTCCTATATTCTGGCAAATGTCTTCCTGCTTGACGCATAAACCATACTGGTGTTCTATCAACAGGTTTTAATTTCAGTGCGTTGATAATACGATCTCTGCCATTCATTGTTACATCTCCAACTCAGTCAGAACTTCATCCAATGCATTTGCCATGGAGATAATATGATTATCTTTGTGTGCAGTAGCAATAAATCCGATTTCATAAGCAGAAGGTGCTAGCATAATACCCCTTTCTAACAATCCTTTATGAACATCAGAATACATTTTACCGGCATTTTTAGGAATTTGGTCGGCTCGACTAGGAAGTTGACCAGAACCTGGAGAAAACCAAAATAGACTTCCTAAGCGGACCAATCTCATAGGAAATCCGTGTTTCTTTAACACAGGTTCTACATGATGTTCTAAAAGTGAACCAAGACATTCTAACTTGTCATAGGCATCATTATCGAGCAATTCTAATGTTTTACAGCCTGCAGCCATTGCGAGTGGATTACCAGATAGGGTGCCAGCTTGGTATACAGGCCCCAAAGGAGATAATTTTTGCATTATCTCTTTTCTCGCCCCATATGCTCCCACTGGTAAACCTCCGCCTATCACTTTACCGAGAGCAGTAATATCGGGTTTAACGCCACACATATCTCCATAACTACCTTGCTTAAACCTAAATCCACTTATCACTTCATCAAAAATTAACAAAGCCCCATACTCATCACAAAGTTTTCTCAGTTTCATTAAAAATGATTTTGATTGTACTAATAGGCCATTATTTGCAGGTAGTGGCTCTATAACTACTGCAGCAATATCATTTCCATGTTCATTGAATAAAAACTCAATAGCGCCCTCGTCGTTTAAAGGTGAAATTAATGTGGTTGCAACAGTTTCTTTTGGTATTCCTGGACTGCTGGCGATTCCAAAAGTGGCCAATCCACTTCCAGAACTTACCATCAATGAATCGACATGTCCGTGATAACATCCATCAAATTTGACTAAAAAATCTCTTTTCGTGTAACCTCTAGCTAGACGAACGGCACTCATGACAGCCTCAGTACCTGAAGATACAAATCGAACTAAATCCATGTGAGTAAATCTTTTTTTGACAATCTTGGCTAGTTCGATTTCTCCCAAATGTGGGGCACCAAAAGAAGTACCATTAATCATTTTTTCATTTACACTTTCAAGAATCTCTGGATGCGCATGTCCATGTATCAGTGGCCCCCAAGATTGGACGAAGTCAATCATTTCATTTCCATCTGCATCAGTAACGATTGCACCAGATGCTTTTTTGAAATAAATTGGATTTCCATGAACAGATTTGAATGCCCTAACCGGTGAATTTACTCCTCCGACTAAATGATTCAATGCTTCTTCATGAAGCCTGTCAGATTCCGAACGCTGCATTTGAACCCTCACTCTATCAATTCTTTTTGTATTGCTTCTCTAGCATGGTATGTGACAATCACATCTGCTCCAGCTCTGGTGAAGGATTGTAATATTTCAGTAATCATCTTTCCTCTCTCGTCAGGATTAGGGTTTGAATTCATTACCATTGCATACTCGCCACTAACATTGTACACTGCTAGTGGTCTTGTAACTTCATCAGATACTTTCCTAATAACATCAAGATATGGTAAACCTGGTTTTATCATCAGAATATCTGCTCCTTCTTCTTGATCGATTTTTGCTTCCATAATTGCCTCATCATAGCCTGAGCGAAAATCCATTTGATGACTTCTTCTATCTCCAAATTTAGGAGATGATTCAGCAGCCTCACGAAATGGACCATAGAAAGAGGAGGCATATTTCACTGAATATGATAAAATTCCAGTTGAATGGAAGCCTAATTCTTCAAACTTTTCCCTCATGGCTTTGACACGACCATCCATCATGTCAGACGCTGCCACATAATCAACTCCAGCCTCGGCATGAGAAATTGCTATTCTAATTAGTTCATTGACAGACTGATCATTTTCAATTTTATTATCGACTAAAACACCACAATGTCCGTGGTCAGTTCCGGTGCACAGACAAACATCAGTCATTATCACAATTTCATCACCATATTCTTCCTTAAGTAACCTAACAGCAATATGTAGAGGAGTATTCGGGTCAGATGCATGTGATGCGTTGCTATCTCTATGATAATCATCCATTACTAAGAATAACATGTGCGATCTGAGTCCTATTTTCATGTCCTTTCCAATCGTTTTAATTAAAACGTCAACAGATTGCCTATTTATCCCCGGCATACCAGAAATTTGAAGATCTACGTTTTCTCCTGATACAACAAAATGAGGTTGTACTAGTGATGATTTCATTGTATTTCCAAATATGAGATTTCTTCTCGCAGATGTGAATCTATTTATCCTTAGACGCATATTAGTTCACCATTTCTTTTTCCCACCAGTCTACTATTTTACTAAATGTTGGCCCATCTAACACCCTGATTTCAGATTGTTTAAATGAATCTAACACTTCAATTGTTGTTTTCGTTAAATTCCCCATACACAAAACATTATCCGGTACAGTTAATCCATTTCCAATCCATGATTTAGCAGAAGATGGTGATGAAATCAGTAATACATCATCTTTATTTATCTCAATATTTTTTACTTTAATCGGGGTATTAGTATACGCATCCCAACTAATTACATGATATCCTATTTTTCTAAGTTCATTAACGAAATCCATTGTTGATAAATTTGACATTGGGATATAAAGAATTTTATCCTTACTAATTTCATTCGAAATATATTTTAATAATTCTTCTTTATCTCTAGAATCGGCACAAATTGATGCTGGATTTTCAAATCTAAAACATGCTCTAGCAGTTCCTTCCCCCATAGCTAACCACATAATTCGTTGTAAGTTTGGTCTTTCACTAATCATTTCACATGCTGCCTTTGCTGCAAAAGGAGATGTCAGAATTAAAATAGGCCATTCACTTTTATCTGATGAATTATCAATTTTTATTTCAGGCCAATTTTTGGGAATAGCCTCCAATTTTATCACAGGAATATTAGAGATTGGGATCCCTACATTTAGTAATGATGATCTTAACCTATCTGAATTTAAGGTAGAAACAATTTTTCGTTTTGTATAATCAATGGTATTATTGTTAACGGTAGTAATCAGGTTCAATTCCTTTAAGTTAGATTTTTCATTAATTTCTTGCAAAGAATAGTTGTTTCCTGAAGAGTATAATTCTCTCCAATTATTTGGGGCAATCATCCCATCTATTATTCCTTTTCTAGATTCTACTCCTATTGGATATTGACAACCGCCTCCCAATTCAAGCAGTATTCTTTTTTCTAATTCTACATCTGTTTCAGTTTGATTATCATTTAATATCAATCTCAATTCGTTAAATTCATCATATTTATCCTGTAGACAGTGTACACAAATTGCCCCCTGCCCTGGTGCAGTAGGCCAATCCTCAGGAGAAATTCTGTAAGATTCCAATTCCAATGCCTGTTTACTTAGGCAATTAATGCTCATTAAACGCTTTAACCCCGCTTCAGCTAAAACAATAGCATCTACATCATTTTGAATTAATTTCTGAATTCTAGTTTCAACTTTACCTCTTACCGCAATAGGAATTATATCATTTCTACGGCTCAGGAAAAATGCCTGTCTTCTAACAGAGGAGGTGCCTAATTTCCCTCCATCTGGCATGATTCGCATTATTTTTTCAAGACTCGTTACGGATTTATTTCGAAGTAATTTTTCTAAACATTTTTTCTTATTTTTCTTGTTAAATAGAATTATATCAGAAGTTTCTCCTCTAGTAAGATATGCTAAGTTGACGATTTCCAATCTATTATCTACTGGTACGTCTTTGCTTGAATGTACTGCAATATCAATATCTTTTTCCATCAATTTATCATCTAATGTACTTGTAAATTGACCTAGATTACTTGAAAGATCACCGCCTACAGATCTATCTCCATCGGAGGTTATTTTTACAATCTCAGTTTTGTATCCGTTTTTCTCAATCAATTGTTGAACTTTAGTCGCTTGCCAAATAGCTAGATTTGATGCCCTAGTTCCTATTCTAATGTTCAAGATGCTGCCTCCATGAGAGTTTTAGATTGATTGATTCTAAACATCTCTCCCATGACGTCAGCAGCAATATATTTTAGAATTGTAGAATTTATTTTTCTTCTTGTGTTGATAACTTCATCATGTAACTCTTCAGGGTTGAATTCACCATTCTGTTCACAAATCCAAGTAGCAATCTCTCTTGAAAAAGCCCCCATTTGAACAACCTCTAAATTATCAGATGACAAATTTTCCCAAGTCCCAGAAAGTTTGCCTAACCTTGAGTAAATATAAGATCTAAATTCAGTCTGTGTCTTATTTTCAAGAGATTTTAAGAAGCGTTCTTCTATACCTTTAATGATAATATTGCCTGAATCGATAGTTTCTTGGTAGTTCCAATCAACTTCGAGTTTATGTGCAGCACGAATCCAATGTTTTACATCCAATAATTCTTGATTTTCATGTATTCCGGATAATTCTATCGAAGGAGGCCAAGAAAAATCCAATATTTTAGTATCATTTTTAATTGGTATCTTCCGACTCGAGTTGAAAGTAGGCTTAGTATTTCTTATTGTTGATATAATGATATGACTTTCATCTTCAACTCCCCATTCTTCAAAGTTTTTGAATTTGATTTTTTCAGATATCTCTGGTGTTCTTTCCGAGGCATCAGCACCAGTTCTAGTAATCACAAGAATATTCTCCTGACCAAGTTCTAGAAGTGCCTTTACTGCTTTGATACCCATGTCTCCGAATCCAATTACAGTAATATGTACATTTTTTCCTTGTAAAATAGTTTCCTTTATTGCATTTGTAGCCAAACTAAACATCGACTCAGGTGTTTTAGTAAATCCTAATTCTTTCCTAACAACTCTATTAGCAGCTACTACATGATCAAAAAATATTCCATTTGTGTCAGTTAGAAGATTATTCTTTCTATGCCAAGAAAGTGCTCCTCTAAATTGACCCATGACCTGTAATTCCCCTAAAATGAAAGAATCTAATCCACTACAAACATTAACTAGATGTCTCCAAACATCCATCCCTTGGTAGACCTGAAATGGAACATATTCAAGATTTGTAATATCTAGAATTTTCTTTACTATTTCTTGAGGTTTAATTCCAAAACCGACGTAAAGAACTCTATTACAAGTGGAAAATTCAAATATATCTCCATTCATTCCATTAGATAATAATCTCACAAAATTCAACCTTTCTTCAGAGTTCATTCCTTCAGTGGTTAAAGTCTTCATGTAATTAATTGTTGATTTTGTAAGTTTTAATGTCACTAAAGATAAGTCTTCAATTTCGATAAGTTTCGAGGTTGAAGAACTATGTGTTTTTTGCACTTTTATAAAGCGACTGAAGTCAAAGGTTCCACTCGATAGATGACTCGGCTCACTCGTCATGATGACTCCTCGTCTTAATGGATGACGACCATCTTAAAAACATTGATTTTTTATGATTTCAATATTATTTTGAGTATACATGCGAAATAACTTTCAAATTAAAATAGTCGATACCAGGGTCTCCGTTCTCTTGTAGAAGATTACTTCAATTCTTACATTATAATATTTTTTGTTTAGAAACTATATTTGAAAATAACAATGCAATATCTATGCTAATTATAGAAGTAGTAAAACTAGTTATTAATCCTGAATCTAGATTTACAATATTCAGCATTAGAGCAGTGAGAAATCCCGCGGTAATAAATCCCATGAAAGTAAGTAATTGATTATTAATTTTAGTTGATATTATTCTGATTTCTTCAATTTCAGTTCCAGTTAGTGTAGTTTGAATATTTTTTGAAGTAGATTTCACTCGATTCAGAAGTGAAGTCTGATTAATTTCAATTCTACCTAACTTTATTCTGTGATATACAACAAGGATGAAGAATGTTGTCTGTAATGACACTGAGATAATAATCATAAATGACCATTCAGAAAAATCGAAATAACTCGTCCTATTCAATCCCCACAATACCCACATCCAGAAGAATATTATTACTTGAAAATATTTTATTTGTGATCGGATTCCCCTAACTAATTCCTTATTTTCTTTTAGCAAATATTCTATTATTAATCCAACCAGCATAGCCAAAGAAATTGACAAAGTAATGAGTAATGGCAATTGTGATATAGTTTCATTTTTATCTAAATTTCCTAATAATAATGTACACAAGACCAGAGCCATCGCAGTAATCAAATTTGTCAAACTCATCAGGATATGAAGTGGGTCAGTAATGTCTGCTAAATGACTAAATCCATCCAGAACTGGAGACTCCTGAAATTCATCACTGAGGTGCATGATAACGTATGAGAGATAGGTTTCTTTCATCAACTAACCGGATAGCGAGCTATGGTATTTCTTTTCAAACAATTTGTCTTTGAAAACAAAAACTCAAAAACAACATTTGAAAATAACAAATTATTTGTAACAATTGTGTTGACTGATTATGCTCTGCCTTCTTATCTATCTGAAAGGTGCTTATATCATGCAGGTCCCGAAGTTGAAAATCCCACATTTGTACTGCATTGGATGAGGGGTGCAATAAGACTTGATGAATGCCCAACGTTCGATGTAGCACGCTTAATCTCAGATTCTCTTAATCTTCCACTATTAGTTTACCAAGGTATTGATGAAAGGTATCCTCATGCATCTTACAGACATCACAGATTTTTGATGGAAGGAGCGGCGGAAATCGCCAATCATGCAGAAGAATTAGGTGTTGAATATTTGCTACATATATCTAGAAAAGGACATAGGGAACCCGTTCTTAGGGAATTATCTATTCAATCTGCAATAGTGGTTACCGATTTGATGGATTTAAATCCTTGGAAAAAATGGACTAAATCTTTGATGAAATATAATTCCGTAATAGAGGTTGATTCTACATGTGTTTTACCTAGAACTATTTTTGGTAAAAGTTTAGATAGGCCTTTTAGATTCAAAAATGCAACCAAAAAGAAGTTTCGTCAGCGTGTAAATATAAATTGGCCTGAAATAAATTCAACTATTCTTCCTCTTCCATCAGAATGGGAGCCACCATTTGAGCCAATTGATATCCGTGCAGAACTCTCTAAAGACGGTGGTAGAAAAATTCTTTCTTTGTGCGATATTGATCCAACGGTTGTCCCAGTTACTGATTTCAAAGGAGGTTACTCGACGGCTTTAAGTCACTGGAAAGAATGGTGTGAAAATGGTCTTTCGAGCTACCATAAAACGCGTAATAATGCTGCAAATAGGTATGGTGTTAGTGGGATGTCTCCATATATCCACTATGGGATGATTGCACCTACAAAGATAGCCAGAGAAGCTTCAGAGATTGGTGGCAAAGGTGCTGAAAAATATCTTGATGAGTTGTTGATATTTAGGGAGCATGCTCATCATCATTGTCATAAATTGGTTGAGCCGCAGAGTTGGAGTAATTTACCTGAATGGGCTAAAATTTCATGGAGTGAAAGAGTATTTACATCTTCTGAAAAGTCTCCTTATTTATTGGAGTTTGGAGAAACGGGAGATACTCTATGGGACAGCTCACAAATAGGACTATTCAGACATGGTGTGATGCACAATAATGTCCGAATGACTTGGGGGAAAGCATTTGCTAACTGGATTAAAGATCCTGAGGATGCTATGAAAACATCTTTAAATTTCAATAATAGATACGCTCTGGACGGAAGAGATCCAAGCTCTATTGCAGGAGTTATGTGGTGCTTTGGTCTGTTTGACAGATCTTTTTCACCTCATAATCCAGTTATGGGAAATGTTAGAAATAGACCAACTGAGATTCATCAGAATAGAATTGATTTGGAAAGATATAGTAATTGGACCGAAAAATCAACATTAGATAAAAAATTGAATATTGGAATCGTGGGAGGGGGTATATCTGGTAGTTTTACTGCAATGTTACTTGAAAACCTCGGACATGATGTAACCATTTGGGATAAAGGAAGACGAGCCAGTGGAAGGTTGTCTTCTAAAGAAGTAACAAGTGATTTTTCAATCCATGTTGGCTCGAAATCTTTTGACTCTTTACCGAAGTGGATGGAAAGATATGTTTCAGAATGGGTCCGATTAAAATTAGTAAAGATGGATGGTAATTCTTTGGTGCCTATCAAGCCTTTGAGTGAAATAATCAAGTATCTGAATAAAGAAGTCGAAGTTAATTATGGTTGTAAGGTAACTAATTTAGAAGAAAGAAATGAGTCTGTGGAGATTACTGTCAAGAATCAGGATAGCATAAATAAATATCAATATGACAGAGTTATTGTTGCTCTACCTATCGAACAAGCAATTGATATTTGTAATCCTTTAGGATTAGAAATTAATGGAGTAAGTGATTCAACATGGGTTGCATGGGGTCCCTCGGATAAAATAGATCTAATCCCAGAAAACTGGGAATCATTCTATCACACTAGTGGTTCAGGAGTGATGGAAATCCGAATCAGAAATGATGAAATTATTGGTGGTGATAAATTGAATTCAAGATATGTAGTAGATTTTATCACAGATAAATTAGGAGTTGACTCGAAAAATTGGCAGGCTCATTATTGGAAATATGCTATCCCTATTGATGGTCCTGGAGAAATAATCCATACTAGTAGAGTCTCTATTATTGGAGATGGTTTCGGTCAACCTCTAGGGACAGTTGGTGGAGCAATTGAGTCATCTGGAAGAGTAGTATCGGAAATACATCTCAGCAAGTTAAATTTTTAAGATTAAAATATCAATTGTGCATTCTAAATGGTGGACGCTGGGG
>DAFS01000041.1:0-150 GCA_002495525.1 Euryarchaeota archaeon UBA89
GACGTCCTTTGTTATTTGCTGGAAGTGCTAGATCTACGTTTCTTAATCTATTATTAGCATCGCAAATTGCTACAACTGGTAATCCTGAACTTACTGCCTCTGATAGTGCCTGCTGATCTGCGGCAGGATCTGTAACAACAATTACTTCAG
>DAFS01000041.1:450-9692 GCA_002495525.1 Euryarchaeota archaeon UBA89
CTGTAACAACAATTACTTCAGGTTCGATATAAGTTCGGAGACGAGAATTAGTCAGTGTTCCCGGAATAAACCTACCAACGATTCTCATTGCACCAATTGTTTGAGCAAACTTCCTAGCTGGTCTTTGACCATATTGACGAGCACTGACTACTAAGATTCTATCTGCATCAAAATTAGATAGGAATTNNCCAACAATTCCGCCATCAGCGTGATAGACTCCCCAAATTGCTTTCAACAACATTAGAAGGTGGACTCCCAGTCCATTACATCCTGAGCTCTTTCCCAGTCTGCATCATTGATGACACCCCGTGCCTTCATCATTTCTCTAGCTAGTAACCAATACACTAGAGCCAAAGAACGACGTCCTTTGTTATTTGCTGGAAGGGCTAGGTCTACATTTCTTAGTCTATTATTAGCATCACAAATTGCAACAACAGGTAATCCTGAACTTACTGCCTCGGATAGTGCCTGCTGATCTGCAGCTGGATCTGTAACAACAATTACTTCAGGTTCAATGTAAGTTCGGAGACGAGAATTGGTTAGTGTTCCAGGAATGAATCTACCAACAATTCGCATTGCGCCAATTGTTTGAGCAAATTTTCTAGCTGGTCTCTGACCATATTGACGAGCACTTACTACTAATATCCTGTCTGCATCAAAATTAGATAGGAATTTTGCAACCGCTCGAATCCTTGAATCTGTTTGTCTTACATCAATTATGTGAATCCCACTATTGTCCTGACGAACTTCATCTAAGAACTGCTTCATATCAGCAGACTTCTGATTCGTTCCTATGTGCACAGCGTGCGTATCATACATTTCAAGCGGTACAAGTGGAGTGTGATTTTCATCCATTTAGGTCCCTCAGCAGCGCCGCGACCTAACTTCGATTGATAAGCGCTACGCAAGAGGATAAATCAACTAATCATCAAGATTGGAGGTCAGAAAGGTATGTACATTCGTCCAAATCGTGGGACTCAGGGAATACTATGCATGGTTTTGTGATTGTAGCGTAGGTATCAAAGTGGTCATAGAAGGATGCTTGGTCGATCGGCGCGGTGACTCCGTAACCGCGCGCCTCTACTTCAAAAATCCAAGGTCCTGAAATCAAATCAGACTGAGGGAATGAGAATTTTTGTTGAGGGAAATCTTGGGTGGCCTTAACTTCCCAAAACGGCTCTCCACCACTTTCTCTTACTCCGGGTTTCCAAAGTTTGGCATGAGCATATCGGTATTCATTAGTTTCATTGCCGACTAATTCATCTAATACTGAAGAGTAAGGGAACTGGGCTCTAAAATCTATTACTAATTGAGAAATTGTATCATCAAAATCAATAATGGTTTCATTTGTGTAGAGAACTGAATCTAGGCTATTTGATTCAAATGTATAATCAAATCCAACTGTTTCTTCAGTATTACGTACAATTGGTTCATCACGGATTGATTCCATGAATTCTCTTTGAACAGCCAAACCCAAACATCCAGTCAAAGTTGAGGAAAGCATGAGGATTGACAATGCTAATCCAAATACCCGAGTTGATGTCATTATTACTCCGAAACAGACATGTTTCTTCAATCCACTCTATACAAGAGTACAATGCAAGCGTCTATGATGGGGTATTAATTCCGCTAAAATGCCCCAGTGACGACGAAAGGAGAACCGAGCTACGGCTTTGACGTTCCCTATGAGTACCGAGGGGCACTTATTCTTCTTCATCAACAATACGAGGTTCGTGAACTTCTCTGAAAATTACTGTTCCAACGCCTAGGTTTTCACGCAGTGAGCGAACAAGACTAAACTTAGCATAAGCCCAATTTTGGTCATAGGCCATTGCCTCAGGAGTTGTTACAGTTAGATCATCTCCATCAAAAGAAATCTCAAAATCTTCGCGGCCGGTGTTCATCTTTAGTAGTGTTTCAACACGTTCTGAACGATCTTCAACAACTTTAACAATATTATAATTATATTTTAGTGTAGTACCAGCTAACGGATGGTTGTAGTCTATCCTTGCACGTCCTGCACTGATGAATTGCAATACACCTGTACGGCCACCAATTTCTACTGGTGCACCAATTGCTAGTGTACTTGGATCTTTAACGCTGCGCATCAAAACATTTTGCCCAATAGTTTCAACTAAACTAGAGTCTCTTTCTCCGTAAGCATCTACTGGTTCAATCTCAAAATCGTAGTCTTTGTCTGCCTCAGCATCATTTAGATGATTCTCAAAACCACTGATTAAACGGCCATCACCAACTATCGTTATCATAGGCTGATATGTACGACTTTCGTCGAATATATCATGCTCCTTTGCAACATCTTCGCGTGTAGTTTCGATAAGTCTTTCAGAACCTGCATCATACAGGTCATAGTCAATGTGAACAATTGAACCAGCATCCATAATTGTGCCTCCGGGCAGGCCGCCGACCTGCTTCCCCTTTTTGATACAAACGGTTATGTCTCTGAAAGAAAAATGACCTTAATTTGTATTTTGACGACTGATTTTAGGGCTGGAGGCGAAGGCTAAACTCCCACCTAGAATGATTAAAATCCAACCAAACCATACAGCGTGTGAACCTTGTAAGTCGTGCACAGTGACACGAATTCGGTCTACTTCAGAGGTCTCTCTAAACATCATTGCATTCAATAAATCATTTGATTGGAATATATCGAGAATAATTATCGTATCGCCGAAAAGACCGACATGCCTGTCCGGTTCTGATCTCGGAGTTACTTGACCGCTAGGAGAGTCAAAACGCAGTATCCCAGGATGGAGTGTATCGATTAATTCTCCATTCTTTCTCATTTCTATAACTACTCCAAGATAGCCATCACCTACTGGAAAATCATAATCTTCAGAATCAAGACTAATTAATTCCACTTCAGTAAAGGTAAATTCGTAGCCATCATGTTGAACTGGTTGATCTTTGCTTAATGTGACTAAGTGTGAAGGATCTGACCTATCAATCAACGTAGTAGTGAATACATGCCCAACCAGTAATAATAAGATTCCGAAATGAGATAAGTGTGAACCCAATAATCGAAGTCTAGATGAATTCTTCCTGTTTAGAAAACCATCTTTTTTTAATTTGGGGGCTACATTTGCCAAAGTAATGTAAAGTTGTCTAGCATTCGGAGGAATTGCAAACATTAGCCACGAGAGTAAGAAGATGGATACTGCACCTCTACTAAAGCTCGAGGCAAATAGCAATGAGGGGTCGCCAGGTAAGTCAAACTTATCTGCAAAAATACCTAATAAAATTGAGAAGATGAAAACTATAGAAAGTAATAAATTACCTGTTTTCATATCTACAGATTTACCCCAAGTGTACATACTTAGACCAATCGTTAACAAACCGATAAAGGGTGCACCGTAAAACTCGTGTGCCTCTAAATTAGTTCCATCAATTTCAACAGTAAGTAAAAGCCAAGTTAGGAGAAGATAAGCTGCAGTACCATACCAAGTAATTGCCCTTGCAAATTTCATCCTTGCTGATTTATTTTTGAATGGTAATAGTAGAGATTCAAAATCATCATCATCATCTGAAAGTAGCCATATAACCAAGAAAGGAGACATTCCAGCTATTGCTTGAGGAATAGTTGCTGATGACGACCAGCTGGCATAAAACATCAAAACAACTCCTGAGAAAATCCATGGAAGAGAAGGTTCTTTACAATCAGTTGTGATTAATAGAATCATTATTGAAATTGCCAGAACCCCTACAGCAGTAGATTCTATCCATATTGAAATTACAAAAATGACTATTATTAATAGAATGGAGAACTCTTTTCGTGTCTCAAAAAATGTTTTCTTATCCTCTAAATGTAGATCTTCGATTTGCTGTTTTACTAAGAAATAGAGAGCAATCATTCCTAACAATACAATTGCAAACATGTATGATGCCAACTCAAATCCAATTGCACTTGAATCAATAATATACAATATTCGAACATATGGATCTTGGCTATCTGTACCCAAGCCATCTGCAGCAAATGCATGTACAGATGCCCAAACACCATTGGCTCTTGTCACTAATGTTGCATGGAACGCCAGCGCTCCAGATATTAATCCTAAAGCAGGAGAAATTTTAATTGAGGTGGAAGAGTCATGTGTTGATCTAGCATGAATAATCAATAATAATGCAAACCATGGTAATATTGAGCCTGTCTCAACTGGGTCCCATGCCCAATAACCTCCCCAATCAAGAACTGTATAAGCCCAAAGGCCCCCCAGACCTATTCCGATAGTCCCAGCAAGAAAACCTGCACGGGCCCAATGTAATTGAGATTCATGAATATCTTTAGCCGATTTACCACTAATAACTCCACCCATGGCTACTGCTGCTGTTGCTATGCACAAAGCATAGTAAAAGAATACTACAGGAGGGTGAATTACCATCAAATCAGTCTGTAATAATGGGTTAAGTTCACTCGGAGTTACTCCTGCAGAATTAGCAAAAGGTTCTAAGAACCAAGAGATTACTAGAATTCCAAGAGTAAATCCATGCATTATTCGGACATCATAATTTAGCATCTCTCTTTCAGTCATAAGCCAGGTTACTATCGACATTAAAGCCGCAAACAATAACAATGGTCCAGCACGTCCTCCCCAGACTGCTGAAATTCGATACAATAATGGAAGGTCGGCACCACCATACTCTGTTACTAACTTTAATGATGAAAAATCTAAGATAAAAGCGAAGACAAGGAAGAAAAAAGGGAAAATTTGAGTAATTAATGCTATGGTTCTAAACAATTTATTACCAGCATTTTGAAATCTAAAAATCTGATTTACAGATGAGATAATCGCAATAATGAGCAAAAATTGCCCAAATATTGGGATTATGGTATCACCATCCATAGTATTTGGCACGAGAATATCCGAACGATAACATAGCTGGGATTATTTTCTTTACATAGAGGCTCGGACGCTTTACAAGAATTTTCATACAAACTTTCAATTTCCCACTTATTCCCATATTACTCATCTCATCGGGGAAACATTGAGCCATCAATGACATATCATCATCTGATAAATCAAATAATGCCGATTTACCTCGAAGAATCTTCGAGTATGGAGGAAACTCATTTTTCCATAAATTAGAATATTCGGCTAAAGATGATGAAGAATAATCTCCAGCAGCGATTGCTTTTGCTGCGGTTTCTGCTGCAAAAACTGCTGATTTGAGTGCGAGATGAGAACCCCCCTCAAATAATGGAGAAGTAAAACCAGCAGCATCACCTATCAGCATTAGCCCATCAGTATGAGTATTTTCATGAGGGCCGGAAATTGGAATAGTACCTCCAAAAGCAGGATTACCTTTTACTTTCCATGGAGGTGGAACTTGTTCTAAATCTTTGAAATGAGTATCTTCGATAAATTCATCTAAACCTTTTTTTGTCCTAGATTTATCTTCAGATACCAAACCAACATTGGCTCTACCATCACATTTAGGTATCATCCAAACATATCCTTTCTCAGCATATTTTGGCCATATGTAGAAGTCCAGATAATCGTCTGTTGGAACTTCAAGAATTTCATACTGCATTCCTGCAATAACTTTTGGGCGAGGATTAAGTTCTAAAATTTTAGAACAAATACCTGCAACCCCTGATGCATCTATTACTACCTTAGCCTCAATAGGGAAATGATCTCCTTTTCCTTCGCAACGCCATCCAGTAAATTTTTCTCCATCAAACATTTTTTCCATACTTCTAAGTTTGTGGTTAAGATTCAGAACAGCCCCTTCGGAAACCGCTTCATCGGCTATCCATCTTTCAAACAAATGTTTTTCTAAAACATATCCTTCTTCAGTAAGTTTCTTCTCGGTTCCGTCTGGGAAAATAACTCTTATACCGTGAACTCTCTTACTAATCACACTATCAGGTAAATCAAGATTAAGATTATCACAGGCAACATCAGAGATACATTCTCCGCAGTGAACAGGAGTACCAATTTCTGCATGATCTTCTATTAAAATTGTTGAAAGTCCCGCTCTTGCACTATGCAAAGCAGCGTTTCCTCCACCCGGTCCAGCACCAATTACGAGCACATCACAGACAGTCGCACCCTCTCCCATGATACTAGTCAGGAGGGCCATTACTCAAAGAATCCGTCGGTCGAACGTCCTATGATTACGAACGAACATATTCAACTAATAAGCGTCTCGAATGGTCTGATGGCGTGGCGTGACCTCCGTGAATATCTTCTAAATTTGAGAGATTCTGATGAACTAATTCGTATCAGTCACCCTGTTGATTGCTACTTAGAAGCAGGATGTATTGCTGACAAGTTAGTAAAGAAAGGCGGTCCAGCAATTATTTTTGATCAACCGAGATTAGCGAATGGAGAAATTAGTAAATTTCCACTCGCTATGAATCTTTTTGGAACCAGAGAAAGAACGAATAAAGCATTAGGAGTTGAAAATCCAAAAGAGATTGGAGAAACAATGGTTGGACTAATGAAACCAGATATCGGAGGAATCCTAAAGAAACCATGGACGGGTTTAGAATTGGCAATGCAAGGAATGTCTATGGCACCAAAAAAAGTTAGGAAAGGAGCATGTCAAGCTGTTGTGATGAAAGATCCTGATATGACCAAACTTCCAATCCCGACAACATGGCCTATGGATGGAGGACCTTTCATTACATTACCACTTGTCGTAACAAAGGATCCAAAAACTGGTCAGCATAATATGGGTATGTATAGAGGACAAATTTTTGGTAAAAAGGAAATTGGACTACATTGGCAAGCACATAAACACGCAGCAGATCATGCAGATGATGTTGGGAAAGAAAATCGAATGCCTGTGGCTATATGTTTAGGAGGTCCGCCACCAGTAATGTTTAGTGCAATATCTCCTTTACCTGACAATCTTTCAGAATATGAATTTGCAGGGTTACTGAATAAAAGAAGATTAAGAATAACAAAATGTCTTACCAACGATCTCTGGGTACCCGCGGAAGTTGACTTTGTAATTGAAGGATATACAATACCAGGTGAAACAAGAACAGAAGGCCCTTTTGGAGATCATTTTGGATATTACTGTCTGGAAGAAGAATATCCTGTTATGCATGTAACAGCAATTACTCATCGAAAAGACCCGACTGTTCCAATGACAATTGTAGGAGTACCACCGATGGAAGATGGTTACTTAGGTGAGGCAATTGGTGATGCATTTAGACCAGTCTTACAATTTCAACACAGAGATGTTAAAGATTTATTTTTACCTTTAGAAACTGGTTTTCATAATCTTGCAATTGTAGCTTCGAAACAACGTTATCCTAGACAAGCAAGGAAAACAGCTCTGGGATTAATGGGTGCAGGACAAATGATGTTTTTAAAATCCATAATTGCAGTAAATGAAGATCATAATGTAAAAGATCTCGAGGCATTACTGAAAGCTTTGGATTATAATGTAAGAATCCCTGAAGATTTAATCATCCTTGATGGAATGGTCGCTGATTCTCTAGCTCATGCTTCTCCATGGCAAAATGTACACTCAAAGCTACTAATTGATGCAACCACTCCAACTCCTAACGACCCTAGGGCAAATGAACCTAAGATGATGGGATGCCCTGATTCTTTAGGAGTATCTGCTTCAGGGATAGAAGGAGTTACTAAGGCCAAAATGATGGCTTCATCAATGCTAGTTGTAACTACTAATGTTGAAGGTGGACCAAAGCCAGAATCTAGTATGGAAGAAGTAAATGAAGAGGCTGCTGCAGCACAAAGAGAGAAAATTGCAAGAATCCGTGATGAAATATGGGCATTAGAATCATCTAAGAATTTAAGATGGCTTTTCATTACTGATGATGATGCAGACTTAGATGATGAACATTGGAGGAGGAGATTACTTTGGCAACTATTTTGTAGATTCGAAGTCTCTCGAGATTTCCACTTTGATGAGCAAAGGAAAAGAGTTGCTTGGGATGCCACTGCGCCAATTCCGTCCAATGAAGGACCGCTACCTGTGAGAAGATGGCCTGCGGTAACATTACACGACCCCGAAGTTGAAGAAAAGGTAGATGCTTGGATGGAAAGAGAGGGTTTGTGATGGGGACAAAAGAGATTCTAGAGTTTGTAAAAATTGAGCATACTCTTTTCTCTCTTCCATTTGTTCTCATTGGATATATCCTTGCTTACAATCAATTTTTCTATGAATCTGATTCAAGTAATTTAGAATGGATAAGAATGGATTTACTATGGATTCTAGTAGCAGCTGTTGGAGCTCGTGGTCTTGCAATGGCTCTGAATCGTATTATTGATCGAGATATAGATGCTGCAAATCCACGTACATCTGGGAGACATTTGGTATCTGGCTCAATGTCAATGAATACTGCTTGGAAATTATCTGCAATTTTTCTAGGTATGCTTTTGATTGGTGCATGGCAACTTAATGAAGTAGCACTAATGATGGCTTGGTTACCAGTTCTTGCATTCGTAATTTATCCCTATACTAAGCGTTACACATGGCTATGTCATTTGTGGCTTGGGTTGTGTTTAGGTTTAGCACCGGCAGGAGCTTGGGTTGCAGTTGCTGCCGATGTACATGGATGGGCAGCAATTACTGGCTTAGAGGGTGGTGACTATCTTTGGTTCCCAACTATCTTCTTTATTTCCTTAGGTGTAGCTCTTTGGATAACTGCTTTTGATATTAATTATGCAAGAATGGATGTTGAAAGTGATAGAGAAAATGGAATCAATTCATTCCCTGCAAGATTCAGTGATGAAATAACAACTAGAACTTCCATTCAGTTGACTCTCCTATGGTTTGCTTGCTTTGCCATTTCAGATCCGATGAGTGAAATATGGTTCTTAGGGGCTGCAGGACTAATGTCGATAGCCAATGTTGGAGTTATTCTAATGAGAAATAGGTTGAATGATTTTCAAACTACTTTGTTTAGAGTTTCAATGTTAACAGGTTGGGTCTTATTGATTGCAATCATTTTGATGGATCCTTCTGCTAATATCGATACCATAATTGAGGGATAAAATGTTTGTTTTAAAGTCAGATTATGGAACGGCTGGTGATCAAGAACAAGCGATTCAAGAGTTGATTAAACAAATCAATGAAGGTCAAGAAAGATGCGTATTGATGGGAGTTACTGGCTCAGGAAAAACATTCGCAATGGCCAATATTATCGAAAGATTACAGATTCCAACATTGATATTATCACACAATAAAACTCTTGCAAGACAATTATGGCAAGAAATGAGTGAACTATTTCCTGAAAATGCAGT
>DAFS01000041.1:10018-10849 GCA_002495525.1 Euryarchaeota archaeon UBA89
GAATATTTCGTTAGTTATTATGACTACTATCAGCCAGAAGCATACCTTCCTGGAAGAGACATGTATATCGATAAAGAATTACAAATGAACGAAAGGATAGAGCAAGAAAGATTCTCTACAGTTGCTTCACTAGTCAGTAGACCGGACGTTATTGCAGTAGGGACTGTCTCAGTTATCTACGGTCTTAATCCACCCGAAGTTTTCCAACAATCACACGTCCGACTTAGTGTAGGTCAAGAAGCCGACCCACAAGATATAGTCAGAGAATTGGTGGGATTACAATACAGAAGAACAACTGGAGAAATTGTTAGAGGAGATGTTAGACTCAGAGGAGAAGTACTCGATATATGGATGCCAAGTAGGGATGATCCGATTAGAATTAAATTTGGATGGGATGGAATAGAAAGAATACAAGTTTGTGAGGCGATATCTTGGGAACCACTAGATGAAATTGAGGAAGCATGGATTCATCCTCGAGAATTTTATATGACTAGTGAAGATAAGTTTGGTAAGGCTATTGAAGATATAGAAGAAGAATTAGACAAGAGAGTTGACTTCTATCATTCCAAAGGAATGGAAATGGAAGCTCACAGGATAGAGCAGAGAACTAAGTTTGATTTAGAAATGTTAACAGAAGTTGGTTCTTGTAAAGGCGTAGAGAATTATTCAAGACACTTTGATGGTAGAGTAAAAAATGAGAGAGCATATTGCCTCCTCGACTTCTTCTCAACCTGTGCAGAACAATTTCATGGAAGCCCAGAGAAATATCTGGTAATAATGGATGAAAGTCACGTGACACTTCCACAAGTAGGAGGAATGTATGGTGGCGAT
>DAFS01000041.1:11248-17457 GCA_002495525.1 Euryarchaeota archaeon UBA89
GATGAATTTCAAGAATTAATACCTCAAATGCTCTATGTTAGCGCGACCCCAGGGGAAAGAGAGCTCAGACACCTAGCAGAAATAACAAATCAGCCTGTACCAGAAGGATTACTACATGTACCAAGCGGGGGAGGAGCTAGAAAATCTGATATTGAGAAGAGGAAAAAAAGGGCTTTTCTTGCTGAAACGATGGAAAATATTGATGGCGTAGTACAAATGGAAATCAGACCTACGGGTTTACTAGATCCTGTAATAGAGGTAAGGCCGACAGAAGGACAGGTTCAAGATTTGGAAGATGAAATACGTTTACGGATAAAATCAAATGAACGTGTATTGGTTACTGTGATGACAATAAAATTTGCAGAAGAAGTCTCGGAATATCTAAATCGTAACGGATTTAAAGCCCATTATTTGCATAGTGAAATTGACACATTAGAAAGAACTGAAATTATCAAAGCATTAAGACTTGGACACATAGACATTATCGTAGGAATAAATCTTCTAAGAGAGGGATTGGATATTCCTGAAGTTAGCCTAGTAGCTATTTTTGATGCTGATAAAGAAGGTTTTCTCAGAAATGAGCGATCATTACTACAGACAATAGGTAGGGCCTCAAGGAACCAGAATGGACGAGTTATACTCTATGCTGATTCGGTTTCAGACGCTATGAAGGCTTCAATAAAACAAACAATCGAGAGGAGAAAAAGGCAAAACCTGCATAATGAAGAAAATGGAATTAGTCCAAAGACAATCATGAAAGCTATGCCAGTGATGAATTCAGAATCTGATGATTTATTGGCAGGAGTTGCTGGTAAAGGCACTACTGGAGGAAGAAGATTAGTTGCTAAGAAACCGGGGAAAAAGGGAGTTGAAGGATTAGCTAAGAAATTCGCATTGGGAGCTTCTGGTTGGAACTCAACAGGATCTGTACTAGACAATATCAGCCAACCGGATTGGGTTGATGAAGATGGTAATTTAATTCACCTAGTTGGCGATGAGTCAATCGAAAAAAGTGATGATAAACTAAAATTAATTTCTAAAATGGAGAAGGAAATGAAGGCTGCAGCAGCGAGATTAGACTTCGAACGGGCTGCTCAAATTAGAGACCGAATTTATCAATTAGAGAATCCGACTAATTGAATACGAGAGAGTCTGGCGAAGGTATTGTGTCGGCCTACTCTCGTGATGATTTTACTGCCCCCGTGAAAGATTACGACTTTCAGAAAATGAGTGATGTAAGCAGTCTCATAGATCAAATGTCGAAAGCAGGAGGATTTACTGCGACGAAGTTGGCACATGCCAGAGATATTCTAAAAATTAGTACTGGAAAAACTGACGAAGGGATTCTGAACTGGCTTTCCTTCCCTGCTTGTTTATGTGCAACTGGAACTAGAGGATTTTTCCTTGAAGCCATAAAAAGAAAAGCGTTTAACGTTATAATTACTACATGCGGAACATTAGATCATGATATTGCCAGAACATATCAAGATTATTTTCATGGTGATTTCAGTTTAGATGATATTGCTCTTGGAGAGGAAGGACTCAACAGATTGGGTAATGTCATCGTTCCAAACGAATGCTATGGAGATATTCTAGAAAAGAGAGTTCTTCCGTGGCTAGATGAGATTGAAAAAGAAAGAATCGAACAGAATCCTGAAAATCCTTGGTTAGGATTTGGTTCTGTTGAACTGTGTTGGGCAATGGGGGATAGAATAGAAGATGAAACATCTCTTTTGTATTGGATTGCTAAGCATCGAATACCTATGGTTATTCCAGGCTTATCTGATGGATCTATCGGAGCACAACTATTCATGCATAGACAAAAAAATCCTAATTTCATGGTAGATTTCTTGGCTGATGAACAAATTCTATCAGATTTAACCTGGACTGCTGAAGAATCTCATGCACTCATGGTTGGTGGAGGAATTTCAAAACATCACGTGATTTGGTGGAATCAATACAGAGATGGATTAGATTCGGCAGTTGGAATCACAACCGCTCCAGAACATGATGGTTCATTATCGGGTGCTAGGCTAAAGGAGGCCATTTCTTGGGGTAAAATAAGGCCAGAAGCCCCTCAAGTAGTTGTAGAAGGCGATGCAAGCGTATTATTGCCATTATTAGGCGCTGATTTATTCAAAAATTAAAAGAAAAACTAGTTTTTTTGTCTGAAAACGGCTATTCTATGAAACTTCAACTATTGGCATTTACTAGTTCTCGCAGACACAATGGCTAAGAACGGACATAGATGCCGGCTTCTTTATGTCCGTTGAATCGATGGTACAAGGAATGATAGATGCACTAACAGAAGCCATGACTGATGCTGCAAAGCACGACAAAGGTAACGCCGCTGCTGGAACACGTGTTCGTAAAGCAATGCAAGCTGCTAAAGCTACAGCACAAGAAGTACGTGCTAAAGTTCAAGCAGACAAGAATAACTAAGTCTTTTTGAATTAGTTAATTATGATCTGGCTCTGAATGGAGCTTGGTGTGAGCTAAGAACTCCATCAGAGCCACTCTCATTGGAGTTAAGGGTCTCCAACCTTCTTCTCTACCAGCATTTTTCATTGCTTCATGTAATGGCTCAAGATCTGGTCTTTTTCTTTCACCCTCAAACTGAATAGCTGCAGGACTTGGCACCTCAGATAGAGATTCTACTGTATGAGAATGTGTAATTGCGTTAGTAAATCGGTTCCATAATAGTTTGATTTCTGAAATAACTGGATCCGGCCCCCAAGCTCTCCTACCACACAAATCAACTACTCCTTGAGCAAAAGCATCTGTATCAGCCATTACTAACAGAGAGATAGCATCAGTAGTATCTCTGATATGAACCCAATGTTTAGGTTTGACTTCAGGTGTAATTTCTTGAGTTCCATGCTTAATCCACTGAACCCACTCTTCAACATCTTCAGACCCCCATCCTTGACCGCCTTCAGGAATCATTAGATCATGTATTCTAATAATCAAATTTGCATTTTTAACCTCAGAGAAATTACCACTACGTGAATCCTCATTTTCGGCGATTATAGCAATGTCAACAGATTCATCGGCAGCATATTTGCCAAGGCCTACAATAATGTCTGCTTCTTCTGAATCAGATGTAAATAATGCACCTGCTCTATCTAACCTATCTTTGAGAGCTAAAAAGAAATTATCTGCCTCTCCAAGAAGATTAATCTTCTTTGACATGATTACACCCTGTAACTCCGGAATAGGGGTTAAAGTATCATACTGCCGCAATAGGCTCTGCTTCTGCAAATGCAATTAGACAGTCTCTAACAACTTCAATCACAAGATCAATCTCATCTGAAGTAATACCGAAATGAGGAGTGAAGCGCAGTGCGTTTTGACCTCCATGGATTACTCCTAAGCCATTAATACGGCACCATTCTTCTACACAATCAAATCCTACTACAGGTAGCCTCTCAGGATCTAATTCAGCACAGAGCAATAGCCCTGAACCTTGGACCAAAGAAATATCATTAGGGAACTCATCTCTCAATTTACCAAGCTTTTCTACAAATTCCTCTCCTCTATGAAGGATATTGGAACGCATTTCAGGAGTTATCTTACTCAAGACTTCTACAGCAGTTTCAAGTGCTCTAGGATTCGTAGTCATAGTATTACCATATATTCCAACAACATACAATTCTGCTGCTTTTTCAGATAAACCTAGTACTGAAAGAGGGTATTGCCCAGCATTAAGTGCCTTTGACCATGCTTCTAAGTCTGGTACTTCAGCTGTCTGGAATCCAGGATAATCTACAATTGAAAGACACCCTTTTCCTCGGAAACCTGCTTGAATTGAATCAACTAACAGCATACTACCATGTTCAGATGTTAATCTACGTGCTTCATCATAGAATTCACGACTTATGTCCTGACCTGGAGATCCTTCGCCTTGTACTGGTTCCATTGCTAACAACTCAATGAAGAAGCCTTCTGATTCTGCTCTATCAAATGCTGATTGTAAATCAGCAATATTGTTTGGTTCTACGATTATAATACTTTCACGGTTTCTAAAAGTCGCTAAATTATTGATATATTTTTTCTTACAAGAATCTGAAATTGTAGCTGGACGTTGGGTTCTTCCATGGAAAGCTTGTTTCAAAGCAATTTTCTTGATTGGTTTTCCTTCATGCCTACCTCCAGGTCCAGTCATAACATTTGCATTAACATCTGCAATTCTCATACCGATAGTTACTGATTCTGATCCACTGTTCATACAAACAAATTTTGAGAATGGACATTCATCACGCGAATATCCAACTTCTTTACGTAATGCTTCAGCTAATCTTTTCTGACTAAATGATGCAGTCATGACATTTGCCATGACCCAATTTTTTGACATTGCTCCGATAACATCGTCTGGACCATGTCCTCCACCAAGCATCCCATATCCTCCATTATCATGTAATACCGCCCCATGAGATGTTACTATCCATGGACCGCGTGCAGCGATCGCAACATATGGGTTAACAGTAGCTGGAGCATAAAAATTAACATAATCAGATTGTAAGTGTGAAATTAAGTCTGATTCATCCATCATCATATATTTTTTACCAAACTCTTCGAGAAGTTGTTGATGAACATCAGATGCTTCTGAAATTGCACGTATTAAATTATGATCTTTAGATGAAAATCGGGTAATTATATCATCTTTCAAACCCACTGTTTTTTTATTTCCAGTGTTATTGCGGATTTCCGCCAGTTGAGCAAGTACATCTGACATGATACTCCGAACACTAGGTCACTCATCAATATATGCCGTATGAGTGCTCAGAAATCGTGAAAATACACTATTTGTTTCTGTACGAAAATTGGAAAAACACAATTTCTGATAATCATACATAAAATTAAACTAACTTTAGTTTTTCAATTGGATTTTTTAATTATACAGTAAAAAATCAATTGAATTATCAGTCTTTACTAGCGGATAGTATAAGTGCTAATTCCACGACTCAGCCTCAGGAGAAACGCGACGGGATGCACCACTCCATGAATTGAGGAAGAAAAATGAGCGATGAAATAAGAATACAAGAGCTACTACAAAGAGACGTATATGTGGGAGAAACTTTGGTCGGAACGATCACTGGGGAAAGATTCCACCCACGAGATGAATGTGTACAATCAGTAAGGATTCAAGTTACTGACGATGTTGCAGGCGAATATATGAGAAAACCTGCTGAATATGCACCATTATCAAAAGAATTAGTGCACAGTGTCAGACCTGATGGAAGTGTTAAACTGACTAAATCCATTAGAGAACTGCAAAGAAGGTGGAGAAATACAGTTAGAATTAATGAAAAATTGTACGCACCTGATGAACTATTAGACAGAGCTGTCCTGGATAATGACGGAATAGATATTGGAAACGTTATCGAAATGAAGAAAACAAAGAGAACTTTCAAGGGTGTTGTAGTAAAAACTCACTTTACAGTTAGAGATAGGTATAACTTACCTGAAATAATTATTATCCCAGTAGCTCAACTAGGAAGAACTACTGCAAGATTAGATGAGGTTATTCTAAGATGTTCTACAAAGCGTCTAGTGACACTACCTACTTACCTGAAACTAAATCATCCAGACTACGAAGATGAATAATATAGTTCACACTGAAAGAAAAATTGGTGGGCATGACAGGATTTGAACCTGTGGCCTCCCCGTTATCAGCGGGGTGCTCCAGCCAAACTAAGCTACACGCCCTTAAGCAGAGTCGGCGAAATCAAGTCCTATTTTGAAGATGTCCCTTGTCTAATCATGAGTTTCTTCCGACAATTGTTTGTTTAGTTTGCGGCAGAGTCATGAAGTACCTACTCGTCGAGCGACTCACACATGGTGGTCGTGAGTGGTTCTTCGGGCCGTGATGTAGCAGAAGCCTTGGCTCCACTTTTGGGTATGCAGTACATCGAACTGGTAACCAGAAGATTCCCTGATAGTGAGGGATATGTACGTATTCCAGAAGATGCAATTGATTCAATTCGTGCAGAACCAGTGATTCTAGTCTCTAATACGTATCCTGATTCAGGAATTCTTCAGACAATTCTTCTTCTAGAGGCAATAGGAGATGTTAGGAAAGGCGATCTGGAAAATCTCAAAGGAGTGGAACCACAAAGTATGCCAGATGTTGGTGCTGGAATATATTTAGCAATACCATACTATGGATATTCAAGACAAGATAAGCGATTCTCAAAGGGTGAAGTTAT
>DAFS01000056.1 GCA_002495525.1 Euryarchaeota archaeon UBA89
AGTTTCAGAATCTACTGGCATATAAGATATTTCAAAATCATAATCAATTTTTACTTCATGCCTAGGACCGACTCCTCCAAAAAGTATTGAACGATTATCTGAACCAATGAATACTTTACCTGGTTCTACATTTATCCATTCAATTTCCAATTTTATTCCACCTAGAGTTCAATTTCTCCAGTTTGTATTGACCATTGGGACGCATAAACACTTTCATTTTCCAGTAATTCTTCATGCGTTCCTCTTTCAACAATTGCACCATCAACCATTGATATTATTTCATCTGCATTTCTGATAGTAGCAAGTCTATGAGCTACTGCTATAGTAATTCTTGGTTTTTTACCATTGGAACCACCGAAAAGAGATTGCTGAATTCTCTTCTCTGTTTCAGCATCTAATGCCGCACTAGCTTCATCTAAAATTAATAAATCAGGGTCATTCAACAGAGCTCTGGCAAGACTAATTCGTGCTCTTTGTCCTCCGGATAACATCACTCCTCTGTCACCAACCATTGATTCTAACCCCTCAGGTAATTGAGAAATAAATTCTGATGCCCCTGCCATCTCTAACGCATTGAATATTTCCTCATCTGTAGCATCTCTTGCATAGGAAACATTTTGCTTGATAGTTCCGTAGAAAAGGAATGGATCTTGAGATACAAATCCAATTTTAGACCTTACAGATTTCATTGAATAATTATTGATATCTTTTCCATTAATGAGTACTTTTCCATATTGTGGCTCATAGAATCTCTCAATTAATTTCAGTATTGTACTCTTGCCTGCCCCTGTATGACCCATTACACCCAAAAATTCACCCGAAGAAACCTTCAAATCTATTTTGTTTAGTACATTTGATTCGGAAGAAGGATATGAAAAGGATACATCTTCAAAGGAAATACTTTCAATTGGCTCCTCAAGTGTCAATGCATCCGCCTTATCATAAATTGAAGGTTCAAGATCGACAACTGCGAAAACTCGACGTGAAGCAGCCTCTCCTTTCTGTAATTGATTTAGTAGCATCCCTAGAATCCACAAAGGCATAGTCATTCTAGTAGATATCAATAAGAATGTCACAAACTCACCCACACTTATTTGGCTGGAACTCATTAGCCATCCTCCAGCAGAAACTAATAGTCCGAATGAAATACCAGCTACAATATGAAAACCAGGAATAAAACGATTTCTGATGAAAGCTGCTTCTATAGCTTGATCTCGATAATTACCACTTTGCCCCTCAATTCTAACTCTTTCAAAATCACTGGCGTTATATGCTTGAACCACAGTAATTCCAGATAATACGTTTTCTAATATTGCTACTATTCCACCAGTACTCTCTCTTTGCTGACGATACTTTCTCTGGACTCTGGTAGAAAACCAAATAACCATAGGGACAATCATGAATAATGGTCCAAAAAGAATCATACAAAGTGTTGGAGACATCCAAAAAAGAATAATAAATGCAGTACTAAGAGTTGTTATTATCCTGATTATACTAGTAGTGGAATCTGAAATAATGTCTTCTAACTGTGCTACATCAGCAGATAATACAGACATCAAGTTTCCAGTCTGCCTGGTTTCGAAATACGATGCCTCCATATCCATCAAAGATTTTGTAGCTTCCATCCTAATATCATGCTGGGCTTTGTAAGCTATTGACTGCCAAAGTTGGTTGCTTAGACCTTGGAAAATTGCAAGGAAAACAAATGATGAAAATATAAGTAAACCAAAACCAAGTTCTGTCGACTCGATTGGTCCTAAATCAGGTATAGATTCAAGTGTAACAATTTTTTCAATTCTTGAATTAGTAAATTGAGAGTTATCTGGATTATAATAATCAGCTGCCATACCTATTGCAATAAAAGGGACGAGGTCGAAAATTCTAGCACCAATATTTGCTAAAAGACCGCCTAGGGCTCTCTCCCAATATCTAGTTACATAAGGTAAAATTCTCCAAATTTTACGACCTACTATCTGCTTCTCTTCAACAAGATCGGAAGCATCTTTACTGATTGAAGATAGTATGACCTTTTCTGTTAAGGCTCGGCCATTGGCTTTCGACATGTTCGGGGGAAGAACAAGTAGTGTTTGAATGCTTCAGTTCTAGGCTTTAGTATGGTGCGCCCGCCGGGATTTGAACCCGGGACATGAGGTTGGAAACCTCAGGTGATAACCCCTTCACTACAGGCGCGTTATGTTTCCGAGGATACGCCCTTTCTAAACTAGTTCGGTTACATCCGTTCAAATGTTATTAGCATATCCGAGGTTTATGCTTGTACGCCAAAGAGTTGGAATTCTATTGATGATTCTATTTTTACCCATTAATGGGCCATTACTAAGAATCGGCATTCAAGAAATAATGAATAAACCAGTTCCAATTGGAGAATTCTATTTCTTTGCTCTTTGTGTAATTTTATTCTTATTAGGTGGAGTAATGACTTTCACACCCAAATTAAAATCTCCCTTTCAGGAATAGAGAATTTGTGGCCAATTAGAATGAATATTTTCTACAATATCATTAATTTCTTCTTTTGAATATCCGGATTCACCTAATTTTTCTATTAATTGATTAGTTCTTTTTGGTATCGTTTTCGGGCCAAGAACTGCTCCAGGACGATTTTTATCATCTAGATAATCTGTTTCCATTCCCCAGTATGAATTGCAATTAGGTAAACTTTCTACAATCTTAGAAATACTATCTTTCCCTACACTAACTGTTACACTCAAACCATGAGTAAACTCTGAATCGATATTAGCAGGAGCATAATGTCTGATTGCGAGATGCCTAGGCAAACTAGCCATATCGCATAATTTTGCTAAATCAGAATATGTTTTCTCGCCATCATCTTCCACGTGAAGTTGTATACTGATTTTGGCTTCCGCTGCTAATTTCATGATTTCTAATAATAAATCATTAGCAGCATCCCATATTTCCAAACTCACGGGGTAATGTGGACGCCCAACTTCTCCGAGACAAACTGCTTCTCCTGAAGAAATATATTTTATGGCTAATTTTACTGCTTGTAGATGTAAAAATGTAGATTCTTGTAAACCTATAGTATGTACTTGTTTCTCCCAAGATACAGGATGAGGCCCTAGAATTACCGAGACTTTTATACCAAACTTTTCTCTAATTTCTCTTGCCATATCAATAGTATCATCATATGCTAATTGATAATCAGATATTGTCAAAGGTAAATCAGAAAAATTTGGTTTATGTACTAGATTGATTGCTGTACCACCGGAATTAATAAACTCAGAAATCGCGCTAAGATATCTATTATTACGGTCTAAATGCATATGTTGGTCTAATATTGGCCCTTCCCATTGGCCTTGGTTAAACATATTCTCACGCCAAGGCGCCCTCATCGTCTAATTGTGACGACCAATGTCTAATGGCCATCTCAGCGATCCTTTTCGAAGTCTGTTTCAAGACTATTCCGTGACCATTATTGAATAATAGGATACTACATTTATGTCTATCAGCATTAATCCTAAGGGCGCCAATCCTAGAATCAAAATTAATCTCTGAAAAACGATCTGCTGCTAAATCCATTAATACTGCCCTACCTATAGAAAAGCGAATTATCATTTCACCTGACTCAACTAATAACCATTCATCTGACATTCCAAGACTTAGTAATAATTCTTGTACTGCTAAACGTGCTACTTCGCTTCTTGAAATACCATGAACTAATACAGAACCCTCCGGTTCAATTACTAAAGTCGCATGAGGATTTTCATGAATAATTACAACGAACTCTCCTGACTTAACACCTCTACCTACACTAACCGCTTCTTCGTGCTTAATTGGTTCAGAAGGAGTGAAACGAAAGGTCTGTGTTTCGACATCTAGATTAATTTTGGTTTCATCCATAATCATTCCTCCGGAGTTATCTCCTCAACATTCGTACATGAACTAATCGCTTTCCTTATTGAAGGTAACCATGCTTGGTGGATAGGTATCATTAAAGTTAATTCATCGGATATTGAATTGCTATTTTCTCGATTTCTAAGATCTGCTAAAGCGCCTCTGATTCTAGAGACAAATCTCTCGTCTCTAAGATTTTGTAGTTCCTCAGAAATCCCTCGCTGCTCTTCTATCCACCAAGTCAAACAGGAGGCTGAAGCAGCCCCTAAGTCTGCATTTACTAACTTAGAACTTGCAACAGATTTAATTGCATTCTTTCTTATTTTTTTCCATCTCCTACCAGTTGTCAATGTCAGAATTAAATTTGAATAAGTAACCTGTTGGTCCGCACTTTTTATCTGCCAATCAACCCAATTTTCATCTTCAAGGTTGGGTTCAATTGCATAAATAGGTAATCCTCCTCTTGTATTCTTAGCATGTAAAAGTAGGCGTAATTGTTCAGGATCTGGGATGACAGGCCCATCTAATTCTAATTCATTCAAATCAGTCATTAAGCGCCCTAAGACAGTGCCTGATGCAATGGCAGAGTCCCTATGTACTCCTGGACTTTCTTTCTCTTGTTTATCTTCCATTATCCATGACTGAAGATCTATTGATGAAGTTAAAAATGCTACACCGTGAAAATTAGAGTGAGATCTTAACTTAACCGGCATTCGAATACAAGGAATATGTGGCCAAAAAATGATTTTTCCCCCGTCTGGATCATTAAAAAGAAACTCCTCCCAGACTAAGGCTGGCATGTTCATATCCCCTCCGAAACGGTACCTAGGATTGAATACAACGGTCTGAAAACGTCTCTAAATTGATAAAATAATATGATGGGTTCAAGTTTGATGAGGATTTGAGAGGGACGATAGACATGAACGAGGCCTATTCAACAGATCCTGTAATACAACTAAATGAAGTGTTCCCGGGAGACACAAATGCGCTAGATACATTATTCGGAGGAAGATTAATGTCAATTATGGATACTACTGCCGGAATGGCGGCATCCAAATTTGCCCATAGGAACTTTGTTACTATCTCTGTTGATGCATTGAAATTTAGAAGACCTGCGTATCAAGGAGATGTCATTAGAACTACTGCAAAAGTTGTCTGGACATCTCCTAGAACTGCTGGAATACATGTGATCTCATGTAGATTGTCAAGATCTGAATGGGTGGGAGAAGAGATATGTTCAGGGTTCTTCTTTATGGTTGCAATAGATAGAGATATGAAAGCAATAAATATACCACAATTTGAACCGAAAACTGATGAAGAGAAAGAAATGTGGAACTCTGCACAAAAAGCTAGAGATGCTATGAGTTAATCAATTT
>DAFS01000010.1 GCA_002495525.1 Euryarchaeota archaeon UBA89
ATTGGCAAAATCACGTGCTAATTCTTGTAGCATTTGCTGTTCATCAGTCAATTCGAAGTTAACCATGGTGCTCGCAAGCGGCAATAAGACTTAGCCGTTCTGCTCAGATATTTTTCATATTGTGTAAAGTAATATCATGTATAACAAGTAACCAATGACCATAGTTACACCCAATGTTTTGGTTATTTTACGTTCATTCAATAACATTGCAGCAACCAGTCCTGAGGTTGCCATTACTATCCATATATCTCTTCCTGCAAACTCTTGTGATACTATAATTCCTCCTGCATAGGCGGATGAAATACCTAAAATTCCGAGAATATTTATGACATTTGAACCCAAGACATTCCCAATTGCTACACCTTTATGCCCTCTTAAAGCAGCAACCATAGTTACGGCTAATTCAGGAAGAGACGTACCCAAAGCAATTACACTAAGGCCAACTATTGACTCTGAAATTCCAAATGAATCTGCAATTCCCTTCGAACCTTCAATCAGTAATTCTGCTCCCCAGACAATCATCGCTCCACCTAAAATAGTCACCATCATTGCTAACAGCATATTTTCTCCCATCCAAGTTTCTTCCAACTCTTCATCTAGTCCTAATTTTTTCGAATAATTATATGAATATGCATAATAGCTTATCAGAGCAATAATCATTAAAATACCAATTATTTGAGTTATTTCACCCATTAGTACTGTGACAAGTAAAATTATTGATGCCATAATTACTGCCATAGCATCTTTCTTAATTCCTACTCCTGGTTTATCGCAGGCTCCTAGCATAGCAGCAGTTCCTAGAACTAACATTACATTGGCAACATTCGAGCCAAGGACTCCACCGACTGCTAAGTCAACAAGATCCTGACTATTACTACTAACTGCATTCAAAGTAACTGCTAATTCGGGGAGTGATGTCCCTACTGCTACTATTGTAAAACCAATTAATAACGGTGAAACATTCATTTTTCTTGCTATTGTAATTGCTCCCTGAACTACACTTTCTCCACCAACAATCAAGAAAATAAAACCAAGTATTACTAAAACTAAATCCGGTAAGTCTGTCAGAAAATTCATCATTTTAATCACTAATTTATTTACACATTCTTTTTGCATGCCTTGATACAAGATCTACTGTAGGGATTGTGTGATCCTCCAATGTGGGCGAAAATGGAACTGGCGTGTCTAAAGCGCCTATTACTACTGGTGGAGCCTCCATGTCCCAAAAACTTTCTTCCATAACTCTGCTACTAATTGTATGCCCCAAACCTCCAGTGTATTGAGACTCTTGTAGCACTATCATTTTCTTTGTTTTCATGACTGATTGTATACAAGTTTTTGAGTCAAATGGAAGTATTGTTCTTAGATCGATAATTTCTATTTCAATACCCTCTTTTGCCATTGATTTAGCGACCTTAAGTGCTATATGAACCATTGCCCCCCAACTAATAATTGTCAAATCTTTTCCCCCTCTGATAACTTTAGCCTTGCCAATTGAAGACTCATTATTTTCTAATCTCTCTTTTACTGATTCTGTATCGATAATCTGATTTATTGAGTCCCCCCATCCAGTTTTCCCTCCACCTAATCCATACAGTCCAAGGTGTTCTAGAAATACAACAGGGTCATTTAGTTCATGAGACTCAATCAATAAATCATACGCATCTTGTGGGTTGCTTGGGAATACAATTGTTAAGCCAGGGTCATTCATAAACCAAGATTCAATCATATTAGCATGAAACGGACCACTCCTTGTTTTGGCCCCCAGAGGTATTCTGATCGTTAATGGTACATCTGCCCCCCATCTCCATCTTAGTTGTGCCGCGTTATTCACGAGGGCATTCATAGCCAATGCTGCGAACCCACCAAATTGTATCTCGGCTACTGGTCTCATACCGCCTAATGCTGCACCTGTTGCTGAATTAATTATGATTGATTCAGAAAGAGGCATATCTAGAAGTTTACTAGAATGGCCCTTTGCTTTGAGGGGGATATTCATCCCAAAAGCACCAGCAACTTCCATATCTTCCCCCATGAATACGATGTCATCTCCATGCCTTTCAGCCAATGCTACCATCGCATTTTGTATCGCACGACTATATGTTGAGGAATTTGATGCATTAGAAAACTCAATTGCTAAATCCCCATCTTTTAGCGGACCAGATAAAATTTCTTCTGCCTCTTTTTCAAATCTTTCAAATTGTTCGGTATGAGACTCAGCATCATGTCTTGACGTGACTCCTTTTGTCACAGTATTTCCTTCAGGCCAAGGCATCTCTTCCATTTCCTTCCTAGCAGCGTCTACAATAGCCTGTTCTTCTTCCTCCATAGAAATTAATTGTTTTTCATTCGCTCCAATTGATATACAGTAATCTCTGTGATTGGGGAGTGGATCTTTTTCAGCCCAATACGATAACAACTCACGGCCAACATAACCAGGGGGATTCCCCGTTACAGAACCTAGGTACAAATCATCATGGTGATGAGCATGCCCGCATCCTCTCATTGTTTCTACATGGATTAGAGTAGGTCCACCTCCATCTAATGCGTACTCTCTACTCGCTGCTGTTGATGCATGGAACTGAAGTGGGTCAGATCCATCAATTGTCCAAGAGGGTATTCCCATTGCATGGCCTTTATCGCCAAATGTCTCTGCTCCTGATTGACCGACTGTGAATGTATCTAAGGCGATTTGATTATTTTGTATCATAAATGCAATTGGTAGACCCCTTGCGCCTGCTAAGTTCATCGCTTCCCAAAATTCTCCATTACTGCTACACCCCTCTCCAACTGGGGCTAAATGAAATCGATTAATTTGTAATAGTTTAGCAGCAAGAGCAACGCCTGTAGCCGTAGCACTAGCAATTGGTAGGGGGGCTGTCGGAGGTAGAACCCCCTTCTCCCAATTTCCTATGTGTAAATCTCGTCCGCCTGAGTCTAAGTTACCCCCGTCCATATATGAGCCAGCCTTCCCCATTTGTGCAGCAAATATTTCCAAAGGAGTTTGCCCCACTGCTAATGCTAACCCCACATCTCTAATCATTGGTGCGATAATATCTGCTTGATGCCTATTTTCGGGTGGCAAATCAATTGCCCTATTCAGAGATGTAGCGCAAGCAACGACTCCTTCTTGCCAAGTTGATCTAAATCCTTTTCCTCCGAATTTTCCGCCGTCAGGGGTGCTGATTCCGTTACTGAATAAATCTTTCAAATGTTCATCTATAGCTCTAGTTCTAGTCATCCATCTTTGCCATTGCAAATGTATATCTAAATCAACACTTGACGCGTAAGCAACTCTTCTGAGACACAGTCTGAGGTCTCTCATAAACCTCTTTTTCCTTCTTTTTAGGTATAATTCAGTATCTCTCATTGGAATAACTTCATCGCCTTCAAGGATGGATAATTCTGGTTTCCAAATTCTTTCTTCTAAAGATTTTGACACCTCTTGACAGAACTCCTTTGTAAACTGATGATATGTTTCACCATTAAATTGAGTCGATGGTTGCGTACTCTTCCACACTTCTGAAATCAGTTCAAGGTAGCCATCATGTCTTTCGGCTACAAAGCGCAACAATTCTTTCCTTACCTTTTCCTCAGGTAATTTTTTTGTGAAAAACAATGCATTTTTCGGAACCCAGTCCAACCCCCAAATTGGAGGGAGTTGTTCTTGGCTTGTCTTCTCTAAAATTGTTTCAGTTAATTCATTTTTTAGATTCTTATTGTTCCTTTTCCTAGCTTCTTCAATTATTTTTTCGAAATCTATCGTTGGATCTCTCTCCCAAATTTGATAATTTCTTTTCCGCCCCTTACCTGAATTAGAGCGATTGAGAGTGACTCTGGCTCTCTTGTTGCAATTACTACATTTCCTATCTATTTGATTCGTATGTCGGTCCCTAGTTTTCCAAGGTTCATGATTGCCACATTTTGAGCATAGCCAAATTCCTTGCCTTGCTGTACTCACACATCTCCGAAATTAATCAAGTACTACAACTAATCGCTCTCAAAGGTTCAAATGTGGTATTTATCTCTTAATTGTGGTATCTAATTATACATCTTATTGTTTTTTTATCATTAAATACCGCATTTAAATAATTGACTGCGGCTATTATTACCATAATTTATATGAAATAATACTATTTTCGTGAATAATATAAGAAAAATTAAATAAATACCGTAATTAAATGATGTGCTAATCTTATAAATACCGTAATTAATTAATATTTTGGAACGCTAGAGTCAACGGTAGAAGACCACAAGTGTATACCCCCAGATAGGTTGTATATCTCATTGGAATAATTTGCAGACATTTTAAGATAATTTGCAATCATAGCTGACCTAGCGCCACTTCTACAATAAATTACAATATCTCGATCTTTTGGTATTTCATCAAGTCTCATTGGGACTTCGACATGATTAATTCTTAGATTGGTATCTGGTAAAGTCACAATATTTTCTTCTGCTTCTCTCCTCACGTCTAGAAAGAAAGGTTTCCATCCATTATTCACTTTCTCTACATATTCCAATGGACTAATTTCCTTCATATTTTCTTCACTATCAGAGGCATCTAATGATTGTTCCTCCTCTATACCCAATGAACAAGATATCGCTTCTTCGGATAGTTCTGAGATTTTTTCTCTTTCTTTATTCGCACTGTATCTAAGTTTTCTGATATTCATAGTAATGGTATCGATTATTAGTAATTCACCATCTAATGTTCCATCCATTCCGAGGATAATTTTTAGAACCTCATTGGCTTGAAATGAACCTATAATTCCTGGTAAAACTCCTAAAACCCCAGCTTCTGCACAATTTGGAGCCAACTCAGGCGGTGGCGCTTTAGGGAACAAATCTCTATAATTTGGGCTCCCATTAAGATTGAAAACAGAAACCTGTCCTTCAAATCTGTGAATACTACCAAAAACCCATGGTTTATCTAATATTTCGCAACAATCACTAATTGTATACCTAGTTGCAAAGTTATCTGTCCCGTCTACAACAATGTCAAATTTATTAATTATTTTTTCTGCATTTTCGATATTTAATCTCTTATCAAATATTTCGATTCTTATTTCAGGATTAATTTGATTAATCCTTCTTTTAGCAGATTCTATTTTTAATTCTCCAATTGATGAAGTGGAGTGGATAATTTGCCTCTGTAGATTCGTCAGATCTACTTTATCATCATCTATAATACCAATTCTTCCAATTCCAGCTGCAGCCAAATACATCAAAACCGGCGAACCTAACCCTCCGGCTCCAACAACTAGAACTGAAGAAGATTTGATTTTTTTTTGCCCCAAATCTCCTACTTGTGGTAAAATTAGATGTCTAGCATATCTTGCTTTTTCATCATTAGATAAAGTAATTTCAGACATTTTTCGCCTCAGTGTTGATCTTCAAGCCATTTTTCAGCATCTATTGCTGCCTGGCAACCCATTCCGGCAGCAGTTATTGCTTGGCGGTATCTAGTATCTACAACATCTCCTGCTGCAAATACGCCGTCCACACTTGTCATCGTATGTGTTTTCGCTAGAATATATCCTGCTTCATCAGTTTCTACTTGTTCTTCTAAAAAATTAGTAATTGGCTTATGCCCAATTGCAATGAATGCTCCTGTGCATGATATCTCTTCTGTACTACCATCTCTAGGATCTTCTAGGACTGCCCCACTTAATCCGGTTTCATCCGAAAGCCAGCTTCTTACAGTTCTAAACGTCTTAATCTCAATTTTTGGATTATTTAATGCTCTTTCATACATTACTTTTGATGCCCTAAAAACATCTCTTCTATGTAATAATGTTACTTTACTGGCAAATCTGGTTAAGAATGTAGCTTCCTCCATTGCTGAGTCTCCTCCACCTATAACAAGTACCTCTTGCTCACGGAAGAATGCGCCGTCACAAGTTGCACAGGTACTAATTCCTCTACCTTTTTGCTCTTCTTCCCCCTCTGCCCCTAGCCAGATTGATTCTGCTCCTGTGCAAATAATCACTGATTTAGAATGAAATTCTTCTCCTTCGACCCAGACCTTGAAAGGTTTTCCAGAAAAGTCTACTCGTTCTACATTTTTATCTTGAACTTCTAATCCAAATTTCTCCGCCTGCTCTCTTAATTGAATCATCATTTCTGGACCACCAATACCTTCTGGATATCCAGGGAAATTTTCTATGTCAGAGGTTAGCATTAGTTGTCCTCCTGACATGTACCCAGCAAACATCAATGGTTCCAATAATGCTCTTGCCGAGTACAGGCCTGCTGTATATCCCGCGGGACCAGAACCTATGATTATCACATTCCGCACTTCATCAGTCATGAGTCTCGGAATGATAGGAATGCTTTGAACATTAACTCGAAGAAAGCACTATTGATTGCTTCAGTTAGGTTTAATGAAAATCATTTTGACATTTTAATTACTGCATTAACTGCAGATCTTGCGTGTGGTTCTAATCTTGGTTCAATGTGATGTTTTTCAGCACCAGGGCCTATTATTCCTAACCCGATTGACTTATCATACTTAATTTGTAATTCAATAATAGATCTAGTAACTGCCTGACCCATAACTAAGCCATGTTGAGTTTCACCACGTTCAATAATTCCAAGAGCAATTGCTGCATCAACTTCGCTATCTTTCAATAGACGATCTAGAGCTAATGGAACTTCCATTGAACCAGGTACCCAGATAATCTTTGATATTTGTGCTCCATAGATATTAGCTTCATTTTCGGCATATTCTAGCATTCTTTGAATCTCTTCTTTGTGGAAAGACCCACAAACGGCTGCAATCTTCATTATTTCACTTCCATACTTTTTCTAATTGTATCTACAACGGCTTGAGTACGTGAATCAATTTCTATATTAACGAAATCTCCTACCTTTTTTTTACCTATCGTAGTAACTCTTAATGTTTCAGGAATAATATGTAATGCGAAACTATCTTTACTGACATTCCCTATAGTCAGAGACATACCATCTATCGAGATATATCCTTTTTCGAGAATATAATGCCTCACATCAGATGGATTTTCAACTAAAATATCTATTCCTTCTCCTCTATCTTTAATCTGTATTATTTTTGCAGACATTAAAACATGCCCTGATATTATATGCCCACCTAATTCATCTCCCATCTTTAGAGATCTTTCGATATTTACCGAGGAATCAACACTTAGACTCCCCAAGGTAGTACGAGTTAGAGTTTCTTCTATGGCATCGAATTTTACTAGATTATTTTCTATTGAAACAACAGTCATGCAAACTCCATCCAGAGCTACACTAGCTCCAATTTCCAGATTATCGCTATATCCATCTAAATTTACAGTAAAAGTTCGAATAAAATCTTTTTCTTCAATCTTAACTATTGGCACAGTCCCAGCCACGATTCCAGTAAACATCTCAATCTTCCTCGTAGGGTCCGCCGGTTTCACCAGACCATAAATTAAGTATTCTAGCAATTATCTTCCGAGTACCATCCAAATCATCTGCCAGCCCTTCCACACGTATTACTTCCACATTGCCCCAACCATTGTTCTCTAATCCTAGTTTTATAGCATCTCTAGAGTGTTTTTGGTCATACCCCAAAGCAATGACATCGGGTTTAACAGAGTCTAATATATCAAAAATAGGAATATTTGGAGGATTCCCTACAATGGCTTTGTCGACTGGTTTCAATCCTTCAACCATTCTTCTTCTTAATTCTTGATTGGTAACTGGCTCATGTTTTTGCTTCCGGACCGTGTCATCATGAGCTACAACAACAATTAATTCATCACCTAATGATTTAGCTTGTTCAACATAATGTAGGTGGCCTGCATGGAGTAAGTCAAAGACACCAACCGCCATTACTCGAACCATACTTCTCACTCTCGATATCATATTCTTTTCGTTTTATTTATTTATTTATGTTTAATGCATTAAGTAAATCATCGCCAGTTATCATTGGAATGTTATGTTTAGCCGCATAGGTTCTGGCATCTTTAATCGAAAGTGCCCCATCTCCATCAGGTTGAAGCATTTCTGCACCTATTGTTGCAGGAACTTGCCCCGCAAGTCTTGCAATAGCTACTGCTAGCTCTGTATGTCCTTGTCTAGATTTCAAGCCTCCCGGGGATTCTCTACATACTGGGATATGTCCCGGTGTACGGAATTCTTTTCCTAATTGCTTAAATGCTTCTTCTCCACTAATTGATTTCTCCATTAATGAACCAGATAACTCGCCAAATCTTTTCGTAGTCAGTGATCTATCTCTATCAGTAATTCCCGTGTAAGTGTCACGATGATTTATTGACAAAGTAAACGCTGATCTTGTATCATATTGTAAGTCATTAGTAATTAGGTGTGATAAGACTGGATTATCATTAACCAGTTCTGGATGAGTATGTAAATCTTGTAGCCATGGTAAATCAAACATTTGGCCTATTTCATCACCGATTGCCAAGAAAAGTAATCCTCCACAATCAATCCTCAGACGTCTCATAACTGCAGGAGTTGCAGCAGTTGCCGGCCAAAGTAGGTCTGTTTCCTTCTCACGAAAGTCAGAGTCAAAAACCATTACTGGATTTCCCTGCGAAAAAGCCCGAATTGCATCCTCTACGGCGTCAGTCATGTGCCTCGGAGGGGTTTCTCATAGGGGTTATTTTCGGTTAAATGATTTATCTACAGCGGAGGGTTCTCATGTAGACAACTCTCGGAGAGCCTATGGATGCTCAATTCGAAGTCATGGTTCCAGTCCGAGTAGATCTATCAGGGGGATGGACAGACGTAAATCCTTATTGTACAGATTTTGGTGGAGAAGTTATCAATTTTACAATAAATAAATATGTTAAAGCTAGAGTTGATTTAACGGAGGGGATAACTTATGATTTTGATGTCCCAATAGGTTCAGGATTGGGCACTAGTGGTTCTGTAAATGTGGCTCGAATTGCACTATTAGGGAAAGATCAAAATCTTTCATTAAATGAAATCGCAGAAGCAGCTTATCAAGCAGAAATCAAGTCCGGAAATAAATGTGGAAGGCAGGATCAATGGGCTGCAACGTTTGGTGGTTTTAATCGATTTATGTTTCACGGTGAAAATGTTGAAATAATGCCATTTGAACCCGCTCGCTCTGCAGTTAAATGGATAAAAAAACATCTCCTGATTACTTATACTGGGATATCTCATAAGTCTGGAGAAATGCAAAATCAAGTATGGTCAAGATATGAATCAGGAGATGAGGGAGTGATAGAAGGACTTCATAGAATCCGTCTTACAACTCGAAAGTTAGCAGATTCTCTACAAAGAGATCAGAGGCAACTTTTTGTTGAGTCTCTAAATGAAGTTTCAAGCGCAATTGACTCCATAGATAAATCAATTAATGCTCCTTTTTTACCTGTAATTAAACCTTTACTAGAAGACAGCAGTGTTATGGCTTGGAAAGCTCTAGGAGCAGGTTCAGGAGGGTGTGCAGCTATTTTGTGCCACCCATTACATATCAAAAAAGTAAGAGAGAAAATTTCAAAATCAGGTTGGCAATTAATTGAATGGGATTATGAAAACACTGGAATTAAGATGAAATGATAGTGAATAAATTGGGAGAAGACTCAAACGTCACTAATCATCCCCCAACTTATGCAATCCCCACGTCGTCTAACTATTGCAGTTGTATTACTGGTTACATTCAGTTATCTGTCTATGTTTGCGACGGCTCAATCTAGTTCAGTGGATAATCATCCTACCAATGATGATCCATACATGTATTTCTGGGGTTCTGATAATTTAGATGATTGCTGGAATAATTTTGATAATCTATCGCAAGGGTCTGCTTCAGAAGGTTATGGAGAGATATTATTCCCCGAAGGTCAAGATGTAGTAGTAGATTTTTCTTGTGAACTACAAACTGGATTTTCTGAAGACTTCATTCTTGAACTTAATGAAACAATATCTGTTAGGATGAAATTTAATATTGAATCAGGGAATTGTGGTGGAGCAGAATGTGATTTAACACTGACTCTTTTTAGAGGTGACGAAGAGATTTCTCAGCATACAGAGCCTGCTAACTCAGTTAACAATGGTAATGATTTCACTACTAACTGGGATATTGTTGTAAGTGATTCTTTCCAAAGTTGGTCGAAAGATACCTCTACAACAATTACAGTTTCTTATTCGGTTCCTGCCCAAGGGGGCCCTCTGTGTGAAAACCCTGTTCCTGGACTTGATCAAGATTGCTCTGGTAGTTTTAGGATGTACTATTCCGATGAGGGCGGTTCTCCTGGTGATGTTTATGCTGAGTTCCCGATCTATGTTTCATTATTAGATTCAGAAGCTAATCTGGGTAAAACATCTTTTGGTCCAATTTTATTTATTATCCCATTTCTTGCTGTAATGGCTCTTTTGGGATGGGTGGCATACCGTGAAGATTGGATGTCAAAACAAGAATCTACGGAACCATTTGATATGGGTGATTGGGCTTCAAACAGTTTGAATAAAATCAATCCAACAATCTGGGGTCCTGAAGCAATCTCTGGTACTAAAAAAGCTTCAAAAGAATGGAGAAAAGGTGGAGCATTAACTGAAAATAAAACACGTAGAGTAGTTACACTTTGTCTGATGTATTTCGCCCAAGGGCTTCCTTGGGGATTTGCTAGTGTTACATTCGCTGCATATCTAATTGACAATGGAACCCCTGTAGAAGATATAGCAATTTTATTCGCAACGGTAGCTCTTCCTTGGACATTTAAGTGGATTTGGGGCCCAGTTGTAGATGCTATATTTATTGAGAAATATGGGCCTCGAAGGCAGTGGGTACTTTTCGCTCAAGCTGGAATGGCATTGACACTAGGAAGCTTGATTCTTGTTGATGATCTCAATGAGCAAGTAGATCTAGTAACTAGAGTATTATTTGTTCACAATATATTTGCATCTCTACAAGATGTTGCTACAGATGCCCTAGCTGTAGAAATTCTCCAACCAGATGAGGTGGCTAAAGTAAATGGGTTCATGTTTGCCGCCAAGAGGCTTGGAATAATTATTGGAGGTGCCGGATTAGGGGTTCTCATTGGTGTAATTGGTATTTCCGGAGTCATTTTAGCGCAATTGGCTCTACTATTGTTAATCATGTGGATACCTCTTACTTTGAGAGAAAAACCTGGAATTAAGTTATTCCCTTGGTCTAAAGTAGATGCAATCCTTATAGATTCAGAATCCAATGAAGAAGTCATAGATGAAAATGAAACAGAAACTCCTTGGATTGATGAAGAAAAGTTCATGACAGCTAAGAATGTAGGATACAGCGTTTCTGAAGCGAGTATTTCCATCACAGCATTCTTTACAATAATAGGTCTTTCAACATGGTTTACAGGATTTGCTATTGATGTATTCACTATTGATTGGGGGTTAGGTGCTGATATAAGGAAGATTACTAATCCTATAAGTTATGTCTGTTTATCCATAGCGCTTTTACTATTCTCATTTAATTTTATTATGAAATACTTGGGTAATGATGGCCCTACTTTACCACAAGTCCCCAATCCTTTTTCAGTATTGCCTGTAGGGACTAAAAATACTGTAGCTAGAACTTCGTTTTATCTTGTGAAGGCATTTTCTGTCAGATCTGCCTTCCTATTAATTGGACTATGTTTATTGGCTGATTTGTATTACTTTGTGGTTCCGATTACATTTGATATCTTCATTAATGGTGCTGGTTGGTCACAACAAAAGTATAATGGAATAGTTGGTGGAATAGTTGTATTTGGAGCAATGTTTGGTCAGATAATTGGTGGATTTTTGGGTGATCGCTTTGGAACAAGAAGAGTTGCAATGGTCTTCTTTTTAGCACTTGCTTTCGCAAATGCTAGTCTAGCATTCCTAGAGCCTTTGTGGACCAATACTACCATAATGACAACTTTCCTTATTCTTCAGGCATTTATTGCTGGAATTGCTTGGATTTGTGTTATATCATTGACCATGAGGCTTACATGGAGCAAAGTTGGTGGAACTCAATTTACTGCATACATGTCATTATTTAATTTATCAGGAGTATTTGCTTATACTATGACTGGAAGAATGATAGCAATATTTGATTATTCTACGGCGATTTACTTAGGTGCTGTGTTAACTATGGCTACAGTAATAATGTTGATTTTTATAGATGAAGATGAGACCGACAGAGTTCTAGAAGGACGAATTAAAGATGGCGAGATATGGGAAGAAGAAGATCCAGACACTGATCTCGGTGAGAGACCTGAATGGTGGAAAGATGAAGATCTTCAGCCTTCTACAACTTAGATTAAATTCTATTCAATTATTTCCTTAGGTTCATTAGTGATGCAGTATTAGGTTAATTATAGGAAGTGTTGATTTGGATAGGTTTGTCGAAATTTTAGGAGAATGTAATACTGATTTTCTATTATTTACACAAACAATTTGTGGTTATTGTAATCGAGCAAAGAATGTATTAAATTCTAAGAATCTGACATATTCTGAAATTAACTTTGATCATGAAGATAATTTACGTACCGAAGTAGTTGGGATTACAGGACATAGGACAGTCCCTATTTGTTTTGATATGAGAAATGAAAAACCAATTTTTGTTGGTGGCTCCGATCATTTAATTGATTATTTTCAGAAAGGTAACTAGCTATCTGCCATACTTTGAATAATTAATTTCAATTCATTTAATTGATTTAGATTAACCATATGTCCCTTTTCATGTTTTAACTTTGTAACTTCCCAATCTGCTTGCTCAAAGATCTCAATATGTTCGATTCCTTGTTCTATTGGTACCAGATGGTCTCTAGAACCATGCATCCAAACTACTTTTCTTGGCTTCAAGAATGGTAATATTTCTCTTAATTCATCAGGTCTCACAGATTTTGTTCCAAGTAAAACTAGACCTTTTATTCTACTTTGAATATCATATTCGAGCATAGCAGATGCTATAGCAGCACCTTGGGAAAAACCTCCTATTATAATTGGTCCTTCAGGAATTTCTGAAATTAAGTTTTGTATAGAATCCTTTACTTCCCGTAATGCATCAGTTCCTAGGGGTTCCGTTGGTTCTTCTGAACGTAACCACCAAGCAAACCCTCCTCTCGTTGGGTGAGGAATTTTGGCTTCTGGACAAAATATATTCCATCCTTTAGGAACTAATTGTTTTGCTAAAGGCTCCATTTTAGCGGATGTACCTGTCATTCCATGCATCATTACGAAGGTGCCAGACATGTTATCATTAGAGATTCCAGGAATAAGTTATTCCGCCAGCTAATAACATTCTCAGATGTGTATCTCCTGTGAATGTAACTGTAAGAGTATATTCTTGACTTGGATACGGAATGGTGCCCAAAGTTCCTGTTTCTTCAGCTCCAGGTCCCCAGAACCTTTCTAGAGCGGAAACTGAGGTGTGGTCTCTCAACGTTAGCGTAATTGTAGAACCTCCTCCACATGAAGCATCTAAGAAATATATCATTTCATTCCATTCTCCATCATTTGGATGATCTGATACGAAGAAAGAATCTACAAACTCTGCATCGGGGCCGCTATTATACCAATTGTTACTGTATAAATCGCCTCCTCTAACGAAATATACATCTCCAGTATGGCCAACTCCATTGTCTGCATTTTTCATCTTCAACTGAATTACTCCTTCAGAGTCAGTCCAAATGAATGATGAGAAGAATGCAATATTTCCATCAAAGATATAATCTATAGATGAACCATCACTTGCAGTTGCCCTAATTGATGCAATCGATGAATCCACGGATGATACTACGGCATTCCAATCATTTTCAAATAAACTAAAACTCCATGCTTTATTCTTTTTCAATGGAAAATCCAAGACATCTTTTGCTTCACCATTTTCAAATGGACTTAATTGTTCATGAGTAATCCTACCAAGGAATGGATTATGATTTAGTACAGCATGTCTTCTTGCTTCTCCTATACTAGAAATTGCTAGCATGTATGCAGTTCCATCTTCTTCAATATCTGTAGTTGCTACTACTAACTTCGTAGTATCATCACTATAATCTGGTGTTGAGAATGTGTATAGCCAATAATCTCCTAATTCCCATGTCGGAACAGAGATTTCTTCAGAACTTGAGTTCCCAGTAATACCTTCTGTTACTGCGGTACAACCAGTCATCGATGTCAGTAAGATTACCAACATAAATCCAACTGATACTCCTCTAGCCATACAAATCCCTCTGGGTAGTTAGTCAAGAGACTAACGGTCAATTGTTTCAAAGAAGGCCGGTATCAGTTAATTTACCTGTTCCAGCCAATACAACTGCAACAATTGACATTAACTTAATCAGAATATTAAGTGAAGGCCCGGATGTATCTTTGAATGGATCTCCTATTGTGTCTCCAATTACAGCAGCATCGTGAGCTGAATCTCCTTTTTCAGCTCCAGCGATATGTCCTTGTTCAATAGCCTTCTTTGCATTATCCCAAGCACCACCAGCATTTGCCATGAATAGTGCCATTAGAACTCCTGTAACTAATGAACCTGCTAATAGGCCACCCAATGCATCCCATCCCAAAACGTATCCTACAATCACAGGTGCAGATATTGCTACTACGCCTGGTCCTACCATTTCTCTTAATGCAGCCTGTGTAGAAATATCAACACATTTCTTAGAGTCGGGTTTTACACCTTCCTTTCCTTCTAGTAATCCTGGTATTTCTTTGAATTGCCTTCTTATTTCAATAACCATATCTCCAGCAGCCTTTCCCACAGATGTCATTGTCATTGCTGCAACAACAAATGGAAGTCCACCACCAATCAACAAACCGATAACAACAATTGGTTCTGTGAGTTCAAGATTTAGCAAGGAATCACCATTTGCATCTGTACCAATCGCTGCGGTATATGCAGCGAATAGTGCAAGTGCAGTCAAAGCTGCAGATCCAATCGCGAATCCTTTACCAACTGCAGCTGTTGTATTTCCAATTGAGTCAAGTTCATCGGTGATTGCGCGAACGTCATCTCCAAGACTACTCATTTCTGCAATTCCGCCGGCATTGTCTGCAACAGGTCCGTATGCATCAACTGTCATTGTAACACCGACAGTTCCTAACATACCCATTGCAGCCATTGCTATACAATACAGTCCAAATTGTTCACCGCCAAATTCGTTGGCTCCTAGGATACCAAGAGAGATGAGGACGACTGGTACGAATGTAGACATCATACCGACGGATAATCCTGCAATTGCGTTTGTGGCAGGTCCTGTTTTGGACATTTCACCGATATGTGGAATAGCCTTTGTTTTAATCCCAAAGACTGGTTCGATGCCTGTGTAATATTCTGTTACAAGTCCAATAAGAATTCCAATCACACTTCCAAGAACTACGGAATGCATGATTCCATAACTCACATCGATTAGATCTTGATGTATAGCTAGGTAACCACCTGCCCAAAACAAAACTGCAGCTATGAATGTTGTATTTCGTAAAGCCGCTGCAGGATCTTTTCCATTCTTTAAGATGGACATTGAAAATACGCCTATAATAGATGCTGTATATCCAATAAACCCTAAAAGAATTGGAAGAAGAACATAGTCCTCTGCGATGTTAACATCAAAATCATTAGCAATAATCATTGCAGCGATAATTGAACCTACGAAGGATTCGAAGATATCTGCCCCCATTCCAGCAACATCGCCCACGTTATCGCCTACGTTATCTGCGATTACACCAGGATTTCGTGGGTCATCTTCAGGAATACCTGCTTCAACCTTACCTACAAGATCTGCACCTACGTCAGCAGCCTTTGTGTAAATTCCTCCACCAACACGGGCGAATAGAGCGATTGAAGAAGCACCCATACCGAACCCAGCAGCCGCACTAACAGGGTTCATTGTACCATCACTTGCAGTTTCTCCAGCACTGAGCCAGAATGCAATGAGAGAGATACCTAGAAGACCTAGACCACCAACTGACAGTCCCATTACAGCTCCACCATTATAAGATACTGCGAGAGCTCCTGCTTGCCCCTCATTCTTAGCAGCCATAGCAGTTCTTCCATTAGCTGAAGTCGCAGCTCTCATTCCAGAGAAACCTGCTCCTACTGAAGCGACTGCACCTGCAAAGAATGCAATTGCGGTCTCCATATCATTCAACCATGCTAGTAAAACACCAACAACAACAACGAATATACTCAATACTCGATATTCTGCATTCAAAAAGGCCATAGCCCCATCTTGAATCTCTTGAGTTATGTCTGCCACAACTTCATTATCAATTTCTACACTATTCACTCTCTTGTATAATACGAATGCAATTAGAAGTCCTAAAACTCCTGTTGCTGCTGCAATTAATGGTATATTTTCTAACATGGTGTCCACCTTTGTGACTCGGCGACCAAAGAGTTGCTTATAATCAGAATCCCAATAAAAGCCCACTTAATTTGTGACTGACTATACTTTTTCTAAAACTATTTTAGCAAAAGAACTCAAAATGCCAGCGCCATCATGTTCTCCTTTGAATGATTTATATTCATCTTCCGATATATGTCCCCAACCATATGCTCGTTCAATCCTTTTTCTTGCGGCTTCTGGGTGAAATTGTATCCCCCATGCAGGCATTGGTTCACCTAAATCATTATTCACTCTCACAGCGGTAACTATGTTGTGAGAAGTTTTACTGAGTAATGTACAACTATCAGGAACAGTCATCACATGATCTTGGTGACTGAATAAACCTGAAATCTTTTCATTATTTTCGACATGTGATGTCAGTAAAATATCTCTCTCTCCTTCTTTAGTAAGTTCAAGAGTCCAGATTCCGCTGGATAATGATTCCGCCCTTTCAATTTCCGACCCTAATGAATGACAAAGTAATTGATGTCCAAAACAAATTCCCAGAGTAGGAGTACCAGATTTTGCTGCTGCCCTAAACATAGTTTCTGTGGGTCCCATCCATTCTTCCCAGATACTTACATTCCTTCTAGAACCAGAACAAACTACAGCATCTAAATTTAATTCAATAATCCAGTTTCTCATTTCTTCTTCATTTTCATGCATCGGCATTACAATTCGACTAAATTTAATATTCCTCTCTGCCAAGGTTACTTCTATATCACTCCAGAAATCATATTCATAGTCCCAATTAGGTACATCAGACTCCGTGAGTTTTGTTTCCGAATCATGATTCGTTTTTTCTCCAGCATCAAATGACTGCATCTGGGGTGTTACTAGTAAAACCTCAACATTAGATAATGCAGCCAATGGCTTGATTACTTCCTGATTTCCACCATGCCCAAATTCAGCTCTTTCTACAAGTAAATCAATCATCAATACCCTCAACGAAGTACTCATCATATACTTGAAAGAGCCTCAGGTTCATTAGTCCTCGGCTGCTACGCTCACTCAGAAGGACGTTAGGCAAATGGTAGATGAACAACTTATTCTTGCTTCAGTAGGGCCTGTTCAGGCGATTTTAGACGCGCATGACGGAGTTGTTAATGTTGTAGACACAACTGATGGAATAATTATGATTTCATTAGAAGGTGGTTGCACTGGATGTAGTTCTACACCAATGACTGCAATGCAAATTTATTATTCTTTAATGAAGCTAGATGATGTGAATGATGTTGTATTTGTAAATGGTGAACTGCCTGCTTACATGAGAGCATTTATTGATGAAAAACTTGGCCAGTAAGATTTAGTCATTATTATTCTCTCTTTCAGCAGCCCTCATTTTCATGATTTGATGCGGATTAGATTCTCCTTGTACATCTTTTCCTTTTATATTCATCATTCCCGAGATTGCAACAATCACTGCAATTACTGCAAATGGCCTTGCAACAGTGGTAGAACCCCAAAGTTCTCCTCCAAGATAATGCAGAATAAAAAGTATGATTGCAGAAATAATGCACAAGGTTGCAACTATCTTTTGTGTCAATACTTCTCCTCTTTCAAAACGCGCTAATGTTCCAATTGCCATCCACAAAATAGTCGCTATACCGCACATGGAGATAGACGCTGCTTCTAGAATTGAAACCAATTCCATGGCCATAGGATGGGGTCTTCATTTGTTTATGTTGGGGAGAATCATTCCGAATATTGAATGGTATGATTCAAGACCCTTGGGCCCCTCATGAAGACATGGTAAAGGTGGGGGGTTGGTCATTACCAAAATCTCGTAGGAATGAACCTCCATATTTTAGCAAGACACAATTAGTTGATGTTTTAGAGCAAGTAGCAGTTCTATTAGAATTATCTGGTGCAAATGGATTCAGAGTTCGCGCCTATCAAAATGCTTCACGAGCTTTATCGTCACTGGAGGAAGATTTATTTTCAACAATTTCGGAAGGCAGATTATTACAAGTAAAAGGTATTGGAAAAGGGATTGGAGGTCTAATCACTGAATCAGTAATGCAAGGAACTTGGGGTGATATGCAATCATTATATGATAAAGTTCCCCCTGGATTAATTGAGATTGTTGGAATACCTGGATTAGGGCCTAAAAAGGTGAAAGCATTATATGATTCATTAGGAATTGATTCTATTGGATTATTGAAGACGGCATGCGAACTAGATCATATTTCATCTCTTCCCGGTTTTGGTAAAAAAAGTCAGAAGAAAATTTTTGATGGAATAGATCTTCTACGACGTTATCAAGGCAGAACAAGAATGGATATTGGATTACTTTATGGTCGTTCTTTGGAAGAAAAAATTTCTCTAATACAGGGTGTTGAAAAAGCACAGCTTGCAGGAAGTGCGCGTCGAAGACGTGAGACAATAGGTGATTTGGATATTGTAGTTTCTTCATTGATTGAAAATCACCAGAAAGTAATTCAGAAAATTCTAGGACTTCCAGGAATTGCAGAAATTAAAGGATACGGGGATTCTAAAATTAGCTTGATTCTAGAGCAAGAGATGTTGTCTAATTCAATAGGTAGTGGGGCTTTAGATGAACGACTTGCAGAGGCACTAATCGAGAGGAACAGCGATGCCACAATCGACGCCCAGGTCAGAATAGTTACTCCAGAAACATTCCCTTTTACTCTTGCATATTTTACTGGCTCTAAGGAACATAATATTAGAATGCGGCAAGAAGCAATTAATCGAGGACTTAGATTAAATGAATTTGGTTTGTTCTCTGAATCTTTAGCGGGCTCATCAATTGGGATGGAAGCTGCAAAGCACACATTATTATGCTCTGATGAATCAGAAATTTATAAAAATTTAGATATGCATTGGGTACCTCCAGAAATGAGAGAGGATATGGGCGAAATTGAAGCCGCTACATTGTCTAAATCGTCACTTCCAGAATTGATTATTCCTGAAGATATCAAAGGTGCTTTCCACAATCATACTGTTTATTCGGATGGAAGCAATACTCTTGAAGAAATGGCATTAGCTGCACAATCGCTAGGTTGGCAATATTTGGGTATTGCTGATCACTCTCAAGCTCTAAATATCGGGGGAAGGTCGATTGGTATTCCAAGTGATGTAGTTCCAAAGCAGCATGATGAAATTATAAAACTCAATCAAAAATGGTCAGATGAGGGTGTTGATTTTAGATTATTCCACGGTTCTGAATGTGATATATTAGCTGATGGTAAACTAGACTACTCTGAAAATGTTCGGAATATTTTTTCTCATGTGGTAGGAAGTATACATGCCTTGGGAAGTTGGAGAAATAGGGATGAAATTGAGAATACTGAAATGTTAATTAGAGCAATTGAGGACCCTACATTCACTATTTTGGGTCATCCAACTGGGAGAATATTACAAGTTAGAGAAGGTATACCAATTGACATGTATGCAATTATTAGAAGGATGGGGGAATTGAATATTGAGGGTAATTTTAAAGCGATTGAAATTAATGCATCCCCCTATCGTCTAGATCTTGATTGGCGTTTGTGTAAATTCGCAAAAGAGCAGAAAGTACCAATTTGTATCAACCCGGATGCTCATGATATTAATGGGCTAAATGATGTATGGTATGGTGTACAAATTGCACGCAAAGGATGGCTTGAGAGATCAGATATACTAAACACAAAGTCAGGTACTGAAATTGAATCTCTATTCGATGTTTGATAATGTTCATCATCAAGAAACCTTTCGACAATAATATGAGTGTTACAAGGGGGTTGATTTTTTCTTCAGTTTCAATTATTCCTGCTATGATTTTAGGTCTAGTATCTTACATAATTTTAGGAGGTGTGACAAGTTCTCCTGATAGCTCTGATTTCATGTATGGTCCATGTTATGGAGTTCCATTTTCTATAATTATTATATCATTTATCTACGGTTTGAAAGAACAGCCGGAGTTGGAATAATGAAACGTTCTGATAAGGCACATAAAATTGGTCAAATTTTGGATGATTTATACCCTACTCAACCAATCCCTCTCGATCATAAAGATGCATATACATTACTTGTTGCAGTAATGTTATCCGCCCAAACAACTGATAAGAAAGTGAATGAAGTCACTCCTAATTTATTTTTTCGAGCAGATAACCCTGAAAAAATGTCAAAGCTTGAAATTGATGAAATATATGAAATAATTCGTGAAATAGGTCTTGCACCAACAAAGGCGAAGAATCTTAAGAAGATGGCTGAACAAATTATAGAAGGTGGTGGCGAAGTAATTCCTGATTGGGATTTCTTAGAATCATTAGCAGGCGTAGGTCATAAAACAGCTAGTGTAGTAATGTCCCAAGCCTTTGGAGTTCCTGCATTTGCGGTTGATACCCATATACATCGATTAGCATATCGTTGGGGTCTGTCAAATGGTAGAAATGTTCAAACTACTGAGAAGGATTTGAAGAAAGTGTTTCCCGAAGACACATGGATTAGAAGACATTTACAAATTATCTTTTTTGGAAGAGAACACTGCCCTGCAAGAAACCATGATCTAAGCGGATGCCTGATGTGTAGTTGGGCTTCAACAAAAAAACTGATTAAAGAAAGTAAAAGTTAATTCTTTTTTCGAATTAACATCCCTCCAATCACTATAAATGACACTCCAGCTAGTAGAGAAGGTACCTGTAAACTAGAAACTGAATCAGTTAAATCTCTAGCATTTTGGCATTCTCCCTCATCTAAACCGGTGATTTGGCCAATTGTACCGATATCTGAATCACAATCATCTTGGATTCTTTCATCAATGTACCCTGCTAATAAAATCGTGATTAAAAATGATATTAATCCAATTACTCCCAACACTATACAAAATAGCCCTAACTTATTCATATCCCATAGCAGCATATACTTGTTATTGAATGCTGCTAGTATACGAGCATTCATCATCTAATTACATCTGCGAGTATTATGAATAATGAACCTGTAACACTAGAAGTCGGTCAAAAAGCACCTGATTTCAATGCTCAAATCACCAATGGTGATGAAATCAAACTTTCTAATATACTATCATCTGGTCAGAAAGTAATACTTTATTTCTATCCAAAAGATAGTACTCCTGGGTGTACGGTTCAGGCTTGTGACTTTAGAGATAATTTTTCTAGACTCCAGAAATCAGGGTACAAAGTAATTGGTGTATCTAAGGATTCCTCTAGTTCTCATCAGAAATTTATTGATAAAAATGAATTACCATTCGATTTAATTGTAGATTCAGAAACTGAATTGCACCAGCTATATGGAGTTTGGAGAGAAAAAATGAATTATGGTAAAACGTATATGGGAGTTTCTAGATCTACATTTGTTATCGATACAGATGGTTCTCTAATCTCAGTTGGCTATAACGTAAGGGCAAGTGGCCATGTTGACAGATTAGTGAAAGAACTAGGCTTAGAGTGATTTAGATGGATATCGCACAGAGAAGAGAAATAGTATCTCGGTTCCTTCGAAGATGTGTGACATATGCAGATGCTTCTATTGAAAGGAAAAAATCAAGAAATGAAGATCCTATAGATATTTCTAACTGGGAAAATTATAGGCAATTTACTTCATTTTCAGCATCTGAAGTAGAATCTGGTGAATTAGATACATGGCTAGAAGAGGGAGATTATAGAGCAGATCCAAATGGATTTTCCGCTCTTTCCCAAAATAGAGAGAATTTCAATTTGGAAGAAATGTCTCATGAAGAAAGACGAAATTGGTTAGCGTTTTTACTGATGCCTAGACCCATCTCATTAGTTGCCACCTTGAGCTCTAATGGCGTACATAACCTCGCTCCAATGTCATCAATAGGGGTGGTTTCTAATTCTCCTCCTTTGATCACAATTAGTCTATCTAAGAGTCGTGAAGGCAAGGAAAGAGATACTCTAGTAAATCTTAGGAGTCAAGGAATAGGTTCTTCATGTATGATTTTTATTCTCCCCGCTACTCTTGAATCAGCAAAAAATGTTCAACTAACTTCATCCAAGATACCTATAGATGAATCTGAATGGAATCTAATCGATGAAGAAATGATTATTGAAAATGAGATGTCAATATTACCTTCTGCCATGGCTGCATTACAATGTAAGTTAATGGAAATACATCCATTACCTGGTGGTTCTGTAGCATCTTTAGCGATATTAAAAGTAGAATCAATTATATCTTCTAATAATTTTTCTGAATTGAATGATATACAGAAATTAATGCAGGTTGATTTCAACAAACTAGGACCCAGTTCCAGCAAGAATGATTGGAACTTTGAAGTGAATTACTAATGGATATTTCACGATTCATGTTCTAATACTTCCATCCCTAATCTATGTTTCTTTGTATCTACTCTCATTCCTAAACCTGGAATCATTAATAGGGAATCATTTTCATTTAATGAAAAAACAGGTATATTATTAATTTCTCCTAAGCTCTCAACTTTTCTTTTGCAAACTTCCTTTTGACTGGGCATATGAGATAGTGAACTTATATCTACCAAAATCATACTGCCTTTTGAAATTTCATTTTCGATACCATCAAGTTGAATTCTTTGATATTTATCAGGCTTCAGATAAACTACGTTCTTATTCGCATGAGTCTTCAATCTTTCTGTTCTTTCAGACCATAGAGGGTCACCTAAATCATGGAAATCCGCTCTAGAGCTTGATCTAGGACCTGGATTTGCTGAAGATTGATTTTTTAATTTAGAATCATTAATTACATTCTTCTTTGGATCAGGTAAACCAAGTAGTTTGAATAAGTTTACCATAACCTACCCTATTCCTCTTCACCAATTAGTTCTTCTATCTCCGAAGCACTCAAAACCTCATTTACTGCAAGGTTCTTATCTTCCATCTCTATATTTTCTAAATCATTACTTGGTATTTGATTATCATTATCCAAAAGTAAGTCTTTATCTAATCCCTCATTCTTAACAACAGGTTTATTCATTTCCTCTCTTATTCTTTTCTTACTGATTTTTTGTTTTTTCCTGTCTTCGCTAAATGGGTCATAATCAGGGTCATCAAATGCATCGTCAATTGATCCTTTGGAAGGTACTTTATATCCATCATAGTCAATTTCTTTCCTTTTCTTCATTATCATGGGAGCAGCAACTATAGATAAAATCAGGACTATAGCAATAAGAATACCAATTGGACTCATAATGAAACTTGTAATTGAGAATGGCCTTTCTTCCACTTGTATATTAATTCTCATTGAATCAGTAGCATCTCCATCATTTACAGTTAATTGTACAACAATATTACCTGCATTATTAAATTGCCATTCTACTATTTTACCAATAATATCTTGATCATTGGTTTTATCGCCATCTCCATCACTATCTCTCGAAATATCCATATCCCAAGAATAGATCATATTTTCCATATCATTTATTGAGTCAGTAGTTCCATTTCCTGTCAATAAAACAACATCTCCTGATGTTGGGTTATATTCGCTAGTAGTCATTCCAGTATTTGGTTTAGTATTTCTGACATCAATATTAATTTCTTCACTTGCTACTGCTCCATCATTATCTGTAACGTGAAATATTATTTTCTCAGGTGCTGTGTTAGAATCAGGCCATGAATAAATTAAATTAAATGATTCAATATCACAATCATCAATTTCTGAACCCTGATTATCCGAGTTTACTAATGGGTCTAAGTCATAACAAGGAACTAATGTTTGTAAATCATTTAATGTATCATCTGCAATTATCGACATTTCTATATTTTGATCTTCAGCAACTGGAAGGGGCTGAGAAAATGGCCTGATAGTGGGTTGAACATTGTTTACTCTAAATGGAACCGTCATTAAATCTGTACTTTCGTCATCATCATCGAACACTTGGAATGTAGCTATATGTTGACCGTTAGTTTCGTATATTACTTCAATTTGGCTTATCGCCGTATTTTGTTGTATAATCTGTAAATCAGGTTTTTCTTCAGCATCTGGTGTCCATATGTGCGTCAATGAAGACATATCATTTTCTGAATCCTCTGCCCAACCTCTAATTGTAACTTGCTCTCCTTCATTTACTGTATATAGTCCGAATGAGTTGTTGATGAGTCTGTTGCCCTCAACCCATACTTCCCATCCAGGATTATAGGGTGCAATATTGGTGACTTCTATCGTATATTCCTCTGTGATTGTTGCTCCATCGTCATCTGTAGCATCAACTTGGATAGTGTATGGTCCTTCTTGATCTAGAGTAACTGTACATTTTATCCCCAATGTTGTACCCTGTTCACAAGGAGTATTCCACACAATATCTACTGGAGCATCTGGTGTTTGTGTATCTTGATCTATTCTTTCTATAATCTCAAATGTTATTGGTGAAAGAACGGGTATAGTATCAGAATCTGCAACTAGAACAATCTCAGGGTTTCTATTTAAAATTGTAATATCGCTACTAACTGAATGGAAATCATTTTCTCCATCAGTAACTACCATATTGACAGTGAAAATTCCGTCATCATCCCAAGTATATTCGTAAATACAATCAGTTTCCTCTGATGAAACAATATCACCTTCTAAACTCTCTAAAGAAAATGTACAATAGAGATCTCCTCCATCAGGATCATAAGAATTTGTCCCGCTAATTAATACCTCATTGAGAGTCAAAATTTCATCTGCTAATGATAATAAAGCAACTGGAATAGATCCTATAAAAAGTGTGAAATCTCCTTCATTATTCGTCAAATCTCCATCATTAATGTTGATATTAAATGAGGTAGTAGTTTCACCAAATGGCTGATTTGAAGGTACTAACCAAGATACCTCTACCCTTGCTTCTTCGAGGCTTGAAAGTGCAGGAATATTGGCATTCGTTATAGTTCCATCCGGCCCCTCTATCTGAAGAATAGTTGGAGGAGAAACTCTCAATCCTCTATTGATTACAGGAATACTAAATACTATAGAATCATCTCTGATAGCATTAAAACCTACATTTTCATCTAAAGTCAATGTCGAGTTTTCTCTTGTTCTTTCTACAGATACACCATCCTGATTCACATATAAGTCAATTTCATATACGTCTGGATCTATTGTTATGGTACTTGCACCGATTATAGGATTCTGACTATTAATCCACGCTAAAATTCCATGACTTCCAAGGTCATCTCCTGAGTTTGAATCATCGCCATAAACACCAGTATTGAAAGTAACATGAGCACTTCCATTTGATGATGTGGTAATTGTCTGAATATCTCCTTCTATTTCGTATCTAAATTGTAACTGCTCATTAGCAACAGGATTTCCGTTATTATTACTAACATTTATCCATGCAGAAATATCCATATCAATTGGCGATAGAGGGAATTCTAAATCTACATTTATTATTTTTTGTCTACTTACAGCCTGATAAGAAGAAAGTGAATGGACTGCTGTAAATCCTAAACTTTCAATTGTCTCCATTTTGACATCTCCTCTAACTGCAGGACAATACCATTTGTAGCCAGTATCTTCCCCATCTGCATTTGTACTAGATATATTGTAAGAAGTGGCGCAGCTAGAATAACTAACTCCTGAAAACCCCTGACTCACTACTTCGTAATTCGCATTCCTCTGCGAAACGGTATCATCTGGAATATCTACATAATCGCTAGATCCTGCATAGGTTGTAGTTGCAGTATAATCTTGGCTCCATGATTCTCCTACCGAAATTGGAAAGTCGTAACCTTCTAGCGGCGGTGAATAACTTTGATCAACTTCCAATGTTCCAACTGAAACATCAACACACCACCAAAAAAAATCTCTACAGAAATTAATATCTATTGTTGCTTCCTGAGATACAGTCGCTAAATCAGAAGCCCTAATTATTGACACGGTATCCATATTTACTTCCAAGTCTCCTGGTTGACCATCTAAATCGATATTATTTGCTTCATAATAGCCTTGAGATTCTACTTTGTAGACTAAACTAGAACTGTTATCTACTGTTGTAAGAAAGATATCTGTTACCGTACTTTGAAGTGTCCCTGTCAATGTCTGTAAGTTCGTATTTACACCAGAGTCAACAATAAAATCGACCATATCTAGATATCCATTATAGTTCCATGTATCGGCTATCTTCCAAGTTGGAATATCTATCAAATTATTATTTTTTGATATTGATTCAATCTTCATTTCATTTTCATCATCTAATTGCAAATGTGTTTCCGGCATGTAAATACCAGAAAAAATTGAAACTAATAGTAAAAAAACTAACGAATAAGTCACTGTATCTCGAGAGCGCATAGCGCTCTCGCATGGTTGGGCATTCATCAATCTCGCGATTGAAGAGTCTCAAATTATCTACAATAAATCAGCAAGTTCGTCTTGAATAAACTGAACAGCTTCGAGGATTTCGTCCTTGTGTCTTGCACCAGTGATTACCATCTTACCGCTACCGAAAATTAGGCAGACAACTTTAGGATAATCTAACCTGTAGATTAGACCAGGGAATTGTTCTGGTTCGTATTCAACTTTATCGAAAGGTAAGTGGAATGTGAGATTGTTAAGATTCAACTTCCTTGGTAATGCAGCCAGAGGTTCTCCTTCTCTAATTCCTCTGATTCTTGAATCATTAGCCTCTACTTCCTCATCTGTTGCAGCTCTAATTCCTCCACCATCTAAATCAATAACACGTGTGTTGTTATCATCCATTCTAGCAGTACCATAATAATCTTCAGGATAGAAAAGAGAATATGTAGCAACCATATTTTGTACTTCAATTTCAACATCTTTTAGGTCCCATGTGTCGATACCTGCAGCCCTTAAGTCAGCAGTCATTCTTTCGATTCCAGTATGAATATTCTGTTCATTCTTACCACCAGTGCAAACAGCCCTTCCGGATCTGAACATTAAGATTGCAAGTTTCGGGTCGACTACTCTGTAAACGACTCCAGGGAATTGTTCAGGTTCGTATTCACAATTCAATTGAATTGCGATATCCGGAAGATCAAGTTCTTCCGCAACTCTTGTTGATGCAACTACATTCACTACAGTTAGGCGTTCTTCGTCACTAAGCATACCGCTCGCACTTATGTTTACTTTATAAAGAATAGTTGTCAATAAAACGAATTAAATTATAATTTATTCTTTTTTTTTTTGATATAAACTCCACTGGAACCGAATTTTGAGATTAATGGCTTTCCACCACATAATTCAATTTCTTGGGCCACTCTAGTAGGGTTATCTGTTAGAGCAACCATGCATCCTCCCCCGCCTGCTCCTGTAAGTTTTGATCCAAATGAATGTGACCTAGTCGCGGATACCATTAGGTCCAATAATTCATTACTAACTCCTAGAATTTTTAATTTCTCATGACAACTATTCATTGCCATTCCAACCGCTTCTAAATTCCCAGCTTTTAATGCGGTAAGTCCTGCAATGGTAATATTCTCAATTGATTTCATTTCCTCATAAAGTTCATGATTTTGTTTCAATCTTTCTGCAACACCTGAAACCATTTTACCTGTTGGTGAAGATTGACCAGTGAAGCCTAAAACTAACCATGATTGATTGATATTTTCATGTAATTCAGCATGATGAATTGACCAACTCCTTTTTCCTTCAGGAGTCACAAGACTAGTATCAAAAACATGTTCTAATGTATCTATCCTTTCCCCTGAAACTACGACACATCCTCCAAGTGAACTTGCAGCAGAGTCAGTTGGACTAGCTCTTCCTTCTTGAGTTGCAGCTTCCGCTGAATGACCAATTTTTGATAATTTAATCAAATCTATTTCTTTACCTGGTTTAGTGAATTGATGCAGTGCTGCACCCATTGCATTCGAAAGCGCGGCACTTGAACCAAGTCCGGCACCAGAGAATAAATTGGATTGAACATTGATTCTCAAAGGCTTCCCTTCATAGTTAAACAAATCTCTTATGATATGCTGTATGTGTGGATGCTTGTCTGGATTGAATTTTTCATATCCATCAGTGTTGTATTGGTTATTTATTTCCCAATCCTCTGATTCTTCAATTGTAATTTCAACTCCTGAATCTATAGAAACAGCAACAGCAGGGTGGCCATAAACAACCGCATGTTCACCAAATAAAATACACTTTCCGGGTGCGAAGGCAGTTGACATAGTCCTCCGTACAGGACATAGGAAATTAGTATTGGGTATTATCATATCAATCGGTTAATTGAAAGTAGTGTCTATCTTCGGATGTGTATTACTCAATCCCATGTGAGGGGGAGAACTTTTCATGATACACCCATTAGAGATGCAATATGGCCCATTTGATGGATGGACAATTCTTTTGTTAATGGGCGGTTTATCGGTTTCATTCTTCATGTTTCAAGTAATCAAGGCAACTCGATTAGTGATGTTAGGTTCTCCGGATAATCGTTTTGATTCTTGGGGTTTAAGAATTAAGGAAATGCTAATTGGTTGGCTAGGGCAGAAGAAAGTTCTTCGCGATAAAGTTGCAGGAATAATGCATGTTCTGATGTTTTGGGGCTTCCTAATGTTAGGGAGTGATATGCTAGACCTTGTTAGTGCTAATTATTTTTCTGAGAATATTCTTCCTTCAATATTCAATGGCCCTTGGAATGGAATTGTCGAATTAGGTTATACTACTGCCTTGATTGGTGCTTCGGCCGCTTTAACTAGAAGGATTATTTTCACTCCTGAGAAACTTAAAGGTAAGTCTCAGTTAGAAGGTAATTTTATTCTTTTCTTAATCTTGACAATTACATCTACGTCGTTTATTATCGAATCATCAGAAGATCCTTCATCATTTTGGGAACCAATAGGGTATTGGGTATTTGATAGTCTGAACTTGAGTAATGGAATTATTGTCGTATCTTATTGGTCTCATATGGTGGCAATTTGCTGCTTTTTAGTACTAATACCCGTATCTAAGCATATGCATTTAGTAATGGCTATCCCTAATGTTTTCTTTCATGACACTAATGCAATTGGTACCATGCGTCCTTTGGCTACAGATGATAGCGGTAAGGCAATTCCTCTCGAAGAATTAGATATTGATTCATTTGGAGTTAGTACTTTCGATCAATATACATGGAGGCAAATAATAGATGGTTGGTCTTGTACATCATGTGCAAGATGCCAAGACGTCTGTCCCGCTTATGAGTCTGGAAAAGGTCTCAATCCTATGCAAGTAATTCATGATGTAAGAAACTATGCTAATGAGCATGCACCTATTTTACTGAAAGGAGAGCAACCAGAAGAAACTATGTTAGCGAGGATAACAAGTGAAGCTGTTTGGGCATGTACGACTTGTAATGCATGTGTAGATATATGTCCACTTTATATCGAACATGTTCCTAAATTAACAGATTTGAGAAGAAATGCTATGATGGAAACTATGGAATATCCAGAGGAACTAAATGTTGCTATGGGTAACTTGGAATCAGCTTCAAACCCCTATGGTTTTGGTCCTCATGAGAGAGCTGATTGGGCATCAGATTTAGACGTGAAAGTCGGGCAGCCAGCTGAATATATCTATTTCGTCGGTTGTGCTGCTAGTTTTGATGAAAGAAATCAAAAAGTAGCACGTGCAACAATTTCTCTGATGAAAGAAGCAGGATTAGATGTAGGGATATTAGGGATGCAGGAAGGATGTTCAGGAGATCCTGCAAGAAGGGCTGGGAATGAATATCTCTTCCAAATGTTGGCCGAAACTAATATTATGACTTTCCAAGAATTAGGTGTCAAAAGAATTGTAGCCTCTTGTCCGCATTGTTTCCATACTTTGGGTAAAGAATATTCAGATTATGGTGCTGATGAACTTGAAGTATTCCATCATACAGAGATTATGGCCAAGTTACAAGAAGAAGGAAAACTTCCTGACTTCGATAAGGAAGGTAAGAGTATCACTTTCCATGATCCTTGTTATTTGGGTCGTATTGGAGATGTTATAGACGAACCTAGATCTGTTTTAGGTGGAGTAGATGTAGAGATTGAAAGACATGGAAAAGATTCATTCTGTTGCGGAGCGGGTGGGGCTCAAATGTGGATGGAGGAAGATTCTGATAAAAGAGTAAATAAAATTCGCGCAGAAGAAATAGCCGCAACTGGTTGTGATACGGTAGCTATTGGTTGTCCATTTTGTTCAGTAATGGTGAAAGATGGTCTTGATACAGTAGGTTCAGAGATGGATGTAAAAGATGTAGCAGAACTATTATGGGAACAGATTGTTGCCAGGGATAAAGAGATTCATTCTTCTGCAATTTTAACAAATGATTGATAATTACAATATTAAACCTAATCTCTCTCGTAAGTGCATGAGTAATGAGTTTAAATTTCTTGGTCTGACAATTCCAAAACTAGCAATACTTTCTGGCTCAATACTGATTCTTTGGGGTGTCATCTCATTTTTCGCTAGTGATTCAGGTAGTATGACCGCACTTATTCCATCTTTTTTTGGAGTACCATTAGCAATTCTTGGGTTCCTTTCTATTAGGAATGAATCAAATAAACATCATTATATGCATGCATCGATGATTTTTGCATTAATCTCGGTATTGGGGGGTCTGAGAATTTTCCAACTCGAAGATGCCAGTAATCTTACTTTAGCCTCTCATCTTATTCTTTTAGTAGTGGGCATAATTTTCATGGTTGGGGGCATACTATCTTTCAGATATGCTAGGAAACTAAGGGAATCACTTGTAGAATAGTTTGAGGCTGTTAATTATTATGCTTAGAGAATAAACATCTCAGTTCGTCTCAAGCCTTCATTGATTCAGCGCGAGGTTCATGACTGTAATACCTTCACCATCATTTGATTGAATGACACTGCGCCTGTATGATACTCGTTCTCGAGTTAAAAGAAATTTCGAACCTCTTATAGAAGGGCAAGTAGGAATTTATGTCTGTGGAATTACTCCATATTCTCCGAGTCACATTGGCCATGCACGTCAAGCAATCGCTTTCGATATCATAGTTAGATGGTTTAGAAAGAGTGGATATAATGTTAATCATATAACAAACTTTACAGATATTGATGACAAAATCATAGCTATTGCAAATGATGAGCAAATAAACTTCTTAGAAGTAGCAAATAGGAATATAGAGGATTATTTTGAGGTTATGAATTTGCTCAATGTGTTGCCTGCGGATGCATATCCAAGAGTTACTGAAACAATACCAGAAATAATTTCTATGATATCTAGTTTGATAGCAAGTGGTAATGCATACGAGTCTTCTGACGGTGTTTACTTTGAAATTAATAGTGCACCTGAAAAATATGGTCAATTAACAGGTCAAACACTAGAAATGGTTCAAGAAGGTGCAGGAGGTCGAGTGACAAAGACAGGTTCTGGAAAAAAGAATCATAGAGACTTCGCATTATGGAAGTCTGCCAAGGAGAATGAACCGTCCTGGGACAGTCCATGGGGTAAAGGTAGACCTGGATGGCATATTGAGTGCTCCGCAATGTCTCTTCAATACTTAGGTGAAAAGTTTGACATTCATGGAGGAGGTTCAGATTTAATATTCCCACATCATGAGGCGGAAATTTTCCAATCTGAATGTTGTCTCAATCATGATCCAGTCGTACAATACTGGATTCATAATGGCATGATTAATGTTGATGGAGAAAAAATGAGTAAATCATTAGGGAACTTTTGGACTATTAAAGATGCTATTTCTAAGGTTCATCCCTTAGAATTAAGATACTGCTTAATCAATGCACCTTATAGGCAACCAGTTGAATTTAACGATGTAATGCTTGAAGATTCATCAAGCCATTACCAGAGACTAATATCTGCTTATGGTGAAGGTCTTTCTTTGTACGGAAAGAAGTCATGGGAGAATTCGGATTTCTTAAAATCTGTCAGTGATAATTTTTCTGATGGAATGAATGATGACTTCAATACTAGAGTTGCAGTCGTTGAAGTGCAGTCAGTAGTTAAATATTTGAGAGATAAAAT
>DAFS01000042.1 GCA_002495525.1 Euryarchaeota archaeon UBA89
ATATGGTTGAAATTGTTTCAAGAACCAGAGAAGACCCACGGGTGTTAGTTGGATCTTCACCTAGAGGTTCACAGGCATTACTGAAAACAAGTCGTGCTGCAGCAGCAATGAGAGGGCGTGACTTTGTTACTCCTGATGATGTGAAAGCAGTGGCTACTTTGGCTGTATCGCACAGACTAATTCTGAAACCTGAACACCAAATTAAAGGCTTAGAAAACGATCAAGTAGTTTCAGATATTCTTAGACAAGTTCCAGTTCCAACTGTTTAATTGAGATATTGACAATAGGAGGTTTGCTTGTGGCATGGAGTAGAAAATCGGCGATGTTTGCTTCGCTGTCTATTGCTCTATATCTCCTAGGTTTAGTTTTAAGAAATCAACAATTAGTTACCGTAGCAGTCGTTCTTCTCTCATTCTTAACATGGGCCGCATTCAGGACTACTAATGCCGATGTATCATCGTCAGGAAGGAGATTAGAAGATGAAAATGCCACTGGAGGTATAGCATTACAAAATCTTGTTGCTTTGAGAAAACTGTCCTCTGCTCGTGTTTTTGAAGATGGAGAAGTCGATGTATCTATAAGAATTCAGAATAAATCAAATCTCTCCAAAGTTCTGGAAGTTAGAGATCGAGTTCCGGAAGTAATGAGAATCAAAAAAGGAGCTAACTATGTCCTAATGGAATTAGGACCTCAAAGAGAAACTGAAATTGCATATACAATTGAGGCTCCTCTAAGAGGTTTCTATACCATAGGACCGGTATGTATCCGAATACAAGATACATTTGGACTATTCCATAATGAAAGGGAAATACATCTTTACGATGATTTCTTAGTTTTTCCGAAAATGGAAGATATCAAGGACGCTTTAATTAAGAGTAGAGTCCCTAAGATTTTCACTGGTGCTGTAAATATTAGAAATCCAGGAGAAGGATCTAATTTCTACAATCTAAGAGAATATGTTCCTGGAGATGCAATGAAGAAAGTTAATTGGAAAGCTACTGCTAGGTCTGGTGGAAAATTAATGGTCAATGAATATGAAAGAGATGCCGTTAGTGATATAATCTTGTTAGTAGATAGTAGGTCAGTTTCTGAAACAGGACCTGTAAGTAGAAATTCTCTTGTTTATAGCACTAGAGCGGCTGCAAGTTTATCCCAATATTTCCTTTCAAGAAGAGATTCTGTTGGAGTGGTAGTTTATGGTGATGAGATTATATCAGTCGATAGAGATACTGGGAAAAAACAATTGTACGTCATACTGACTAAATTAGCAGGAGCAATGGCAAAAGGAAACACTCCTTTGAAAGTAGTTACAAATAGAATTTTACCACATATTAATAGAGGAAGCCCGATTATTATACTGAGTCCATTAGAAGATGACCCTACAATAATTGATGCAGTAAGGGATTTGAGATCTAGAAATTTCGATGTCACTATACTTTCTCCAAGTAGTTTAGAATTTGAATTTGATGCTAGAAGATTAGACCGAACAGGATATGAATTACTGAAAACAGAAAGAGATATTCTGATGAGTGAGCTAAGAGGACTAGGAGCTAATGTTATGGATTGGGAGCCAGATATGCTATTGAATACCGCCCTTTCTGGAGCTAGAGGTTTCTGAGGTGATTTAATGGCAGAAAAAAAATCAGATACTGCTCACCTATATGATGGTAAGACGATTAGATCATCCGCCCCCAGTCGTAAAAAAGCGGCGGGGAGAATGAAAGGTAGTACTGAAATACCTAAAGATGCTATTCCTGAAGTCCATGTCCCATCGGTAATTGAGTCATTCTTTGGCGGCCCAATAGTAACAAAGACAAAATTCTTACCTCCTGACAGAGTAGTTCAGACTTTACAGATGTCTGCTGCAATTACACTAACTTTACTTGCAATTGTTACTTTTACAGTAACCCCAGTTTCTGGAACCGCTTGGTTTTGGCTGAGTAATGCGATTAATCAACCATCGATAGGCGCATTAATTCATTTAGCTTTGATAGCAATAGGTTTCATTGGAGGAATGTATGGAATCTTCCAAAGAGAACAACGCGCAATTTTAATTTCATATGTAGTCCTAATATTAGTAACAATTAGATTTGCTGGAAGCAAAGTAGAATTTGGAATTGATTTACTTCCTGATGGCGAAATATCTCAGAAATTATTATTGATATCATACGCTCTTTTCTTAGTAATGTATATTGAATTAACTAGTGGAATAATGAGATTTTCAATGCTTGATAAATCTATTAGAACTGGTGAAGTATATGTTATGAATGTTAAAAAAATAACTAGACAATATTACAGATCTTTAACGATTACACCATTAATTGCCGGATTAGTCGCCTTATTAACTCTGATGATTAACCTAATTATTCCTACAATTGTGGGGTTACTAGGAAGTGATGCTACGGCAACAAGATTAGCAGAAAGTGTAGAATTAACATCTGTTTACGGAGTTGCTCTTGGTACCGCCGTTGTATTTATGATTGTAGCTTCTGCTTTTGCAGTAAACTTACCCGTCAGAATTGCACAAATGAGAGAAAATAGTGGTAAATAATTATTCTAGATAGCCGCCTATAATTCCTAAATCAGAGATTACCAATATAGCCACAGCTTCAACAACCGGAACTGCCCGGGGACCCAGTACTGGGTCATGTCTTCCATGAACCTTAAGTGGCTTTTTTTCACCACTGGGTAGATGTAAAGTTGATTGTTCTCTAGCAAGGCTACTAGGTGGTTTGAAATGAACTACAACTCTGACAGCAGAACTAGTTGAACGACCACCCAAAGCACCATCAGCATTCCCTGAATCTGATCCTTCAAGTATAGGTTTACCATTTTCTAAAAACCAAGCATCATTATTTTCTGAACCTCGCATTTTTGAGGTTGAAAATCCATGTGAGAACTCAATGGCCCTAGCACCGGGAATAGCCATTAGACCCCTAGCCAAAGCCGGTTCAATGCCATCGAACCACGGTTCACCAACTCCTATTGGGAGCCCTTCTATCAATAATTCAACTGTTGACCCAATAGAATCAAGATCTTTTCTTACATTATCAAGTAACTCTGACATCTTAGAAACTGATTCTGAGTCTCTACAATTCAATCTTGACATATCAGTTCCTTCTTTCAAAGGAGATTCTCTATCTAAATCAAATAATGGTTTAGCTGAGATATCACCCACACTTGATAGGTGGGCAGTACAAGACCAACCAGCAGAGTCTAGTAAGGTCCGTGCTTGACTTCCTGCAGCGACAAGCCCAAAAGTGAGTCTTGCAGATTGAGAACCACCCCCTCGTAAATCACTAGCACCTTCTGAGCGAATATGTTCAACCATATCTGCATGCCCAGGTCGGGGATGATCCGGTAGGAATGAATAATCTTTTGAACGAACATCTGAATTATATGTTAACAAAAGTATGGGCCACCCAGTAGCTAACCCTTCATGCACACCAGACATAATTTCACAATCATCAATTTCTGCCCTTGTTGAGAGGCCTTTACGTCCGGGTTTTCTCCTATTTATGAAATCTAATAGAGCATCATTATCGATTTTAGTTCCTGCAGGAAGACCTTCTAACAACGCACCTACACATTTCCCATGACTTTCTCCAAAGAGAGTAACACGTAAACGATCACCAATTCTCATACTCATCAAATCAACTCCAGAATATTATTTTTGAGAAAGTTCGTTTCAACTATTTCATATTCTAAATCATTCAGTGATTGACGAATTATTTCTGAATCTTGAATAAAACTAATGACTGAAATTGCAGGACCTGAGCCTGTAATTCCTGCAGCAATAGCCCCTCTAGAAATCAATTTATTACATATTCTAACTGCTTCATCATCTTCCATAGCGGCGGCTACGGCCATGCCATTAGTAGAAATTGCTTGGAATATAGAATCATTTGATAGTGAATCTAATGCACGTTCAAAAAATCTTGATTGCTTTTTGAAATTATCAATATTCACTTCCTTTTTCCTCCTACCTCTTAGTATTAAAAATATAATAATCTCATCCTCAATTTTTCCTTCTAGTAAGATAGATTCTTGTACAGATTTATTTGGATCAACTAATTTCCATCCACTTGAGATAGATGCCCAAGTATCATCTAAACTACCAGTAATTGTACAGCCAGATTTTCGTTGTGAAGAAACTGCAAGATTGACTATCTCAGAATCATTTAAACCCGTCCAAGTAGCTTGATTCAATGCTTTAATTGCCGCACAAGAAATTGCAGAACTAGATTTCAAGCCTTGACCAATTGGAATCTCTGAAGAAACTTGCCAACCATATTTTTCAGGTAAAGGGAAACCATTTTCTTTCCAAACTATTTCTATAGACTGAAATAATCCATGATAATCACTATCTATCTTCTGAGGTTCTGAGACTAATTTAACCGTAGCCTTAAGATTAATTCCTATAGAACACCCTTTGTCTAAACCTACTGCATGCAATATTGAAATTGCTGCATTGGATTCTGCTTCAGCTAGAATATTCATTTTTCATCCATCTCCCCTTCAAGTGGTTTTCCAATGTGTCTCATTTGATTTTGTTGTCTAATCATTATTTCATCATTGATTTTTAATTCTGTTACTGATAATGCGTTTCCATATTTATCTATTAATCTGACTGTTTCTGCCTGTTGTAGAATTATTTGACCGACATCCTCATTTTTTGTCTTAAATCGAATAATTAGAAACGGTCGACGTTCAATCTTTAATCTTCCAATAATACATTTTCTTACACCGCCCGATGAGGAGATAACTGAAACCTCATCTCCTGCTTTTAGTTCAGAAAGATACTTAGTTGAGTTATCAGACATCAATACATAAGAATGAATAGAACCAGCATTAACCCTAAAAGGTCTAGTTGGAACAAATTGAGATTCAATTGTCTCTCCATGTACTAGAGCTAGTAAAGATGCATTTGAGCCAATAACCATACCTTCTCCAACTTCTAATCTTTCAATTAGATCGATACAAACTCTTTCGCCTACTCCACTAGAATTTATTGAAAATATTTTTGCATTATCTATCCCAACAGAAGTTGAAGAAGTTGTTGTAATAGAGTCTTTTTTCGATGCTATCGCTACAGCAGCATTCCATAATTCATTATTATTTGCTGGAAGAAGTAGAGCATCAACACCATGTTCCAGAGCAAATGCTGCCCCATTTAAATCAATTATTTTTTCAATTGCTACGGAAATTTTTGTCCCACTACCTTTAGAAATTGAAACTAAATTCTCCAGAGGTATCATTGTCCAATCAGAACATCTAACAAGAATCCATGGAATCATGCCAATCAAAGAAATAGCTTCTTCTTGCGAATGAGCGTCATCGAGATTAACTTCTGCGACATCTGAGGCACTACCTAACCATATCCTCGAACATAATTCAAGAGTAGATTCAGAATGAGAATCTTGCCAAAGTTCCAAAATATCACCTCTCAAGTAATTTTGAAGCCTCAATGGATGTTCTATTATCGTGTACTATAGCTCTCAACGCTTTGACACATGATTCCGGATCATTAGCACCAAAAATTTGTCTCCCTACACAAACACCGGAACCACCTGCAGAAATGGCTAATTCAACATTATGGAGCAGTTTATCGAACGAAATATCTCTAGGTCCCCCAGAAATTAAAACAGGAATAGGGACTGCCTGACATACTAATTTGAAAGACTCAACATCTCCAGTCCAAGGCACTTTGACAACGTCACATCCTAATTCCCATGCTACTCGTGCAGCGTGAGCAACTCCCTTGGTAATATCTCCTTCACTGATTTTTAACATAGGCCCTCTAGGATAAATCATACCCAATGTAGGTAGACCTAATGGTAATGCCTCACCAGTCAGTTTACCCATTTCTTCAATCATTTCAGGTTCGAAATTATCTCCGAGATTAATTTGTGCCGAAACAGCATTAGCACCTCTAATTAGGCACTCTTTAGCGTTAGCCACTCTAACTTTGTATTGATTTTTTTCTCCGGCGTTTACAGTAGATACAGAAACATGACAAACAAAATTACTCCAACCTGTAATTTCTACAAAGTGACTCAAAGCACCTTTCTGCAAAACAATTGCATCTGCACCGCCAGAAATACAAGAAGATACTACCTGATCCATATTTTCAAGACCCTTTTCAGGAAACGAAGAAATTCCATGGTCCATAGGTATCCAGACTCCTCTACCGTTAGGTAAAATTTTAGCAAGACGATCAACTAGGCCTTCTCCCATGACTCATCGCCCGACGTCTTAGTCTTGAAAGGTATCGTATTAAAAAAAATACAAATATTTGAAAATTTACTATCAAATATCTAAATCTATTATCAAAGGAGCGTGATCAGAAACAGTAAGTCCTCCTTCTCTCAGTATCCTTGCAGACTGAAAAATCTCTAATGCTGCATCATTAGCAAGAGCATAATCTATTCTCCATCCTCTGTTTAGAGCTCTTGCTTGGCCTCTATTAGACCACCAAGAATATGGCCCTTTTATATCCCCTGAATCAATCCTCAAAAGATCATACCAACCGATTGAAAGTAGACGTGTGAACCATTCTCTTTCATGAATTAAGAATCCTGAAGTATTTCTATTACCTGATGGGTTCCAAATATCATTCTCTGTATGCGCAATATTTAGATCTCCACAAATTAATACTGGTTCATCTAAACCTATAAATTTCTTAGACCAGATAAGTAGATCTTCTAACCATTGATCTTTGAATTTTTGTCTCTCAATACTCGCCCCACCGTTTGGAAGATAAATATTGACACAATGAAGATTCCTATGTTTTGTATGAAGTACTCGACCTTCAGAGTCATCGATATCTACATTGGTAGAAATTCCACGACCTTCTTCGGACATTCCTACACGTGACCAAGTAGAGACACCTGAATACCCTTTTTTCTCAGCAGGATGCCAAATAATTTCATGACCACCAATTGGTTGCCAATCTTTTGGCATCTGTTCAGGTAAAGCTCTTACTTCTTGAAATAGCCAAATATCACTATCAATTTTATGAATAAAATCATCAAGCCCTTTGCGATGCGCGGCCCTGATACCATTTAAATTCCAAGTCACAATCCTCATGATATACACCTCATTGAGATAGGTCTTTTACTTTCTCTACTAAATCCATACGTCTTAATCTCCAAATTCCAAATGGAGTCATCGCTACTGCGATAAGAATCACCCCTATCATCAACTGCCAAGCTACGCTCGGAATAATAGTAACAGGAACTATAAATTGCCATGATGAAAATGATGCAGCTAAGCCTACTGCTCCACCATATGCGAACAGAACACCAACAATACCTCCGATGATACCAATTAGAAGACTCTCAAACAGAAGCATCAGACTAAGACTGCGTGTGGAAGCCCCTAATACTCGTAATGTTGCCAGTTCAAAATCACGTTCTGCAACATTCATAATCATCGTATTGAACATTACTACTATTGTAAACAAGAGACCAAGATACATCATACCCTGAAAGATTTGGGTTTGTTGATCTAGTAAACTATTGATGCCATCGAGAAGGGTTTGCCGTTCTACGATTCCAGTCGAAAACTTACCTAAATCAGAATTAATCTCTACTCCTTCTGGTAGTTGTATGTAAATTGAGGTTGCATTGACACCTAGTATCTCACTCAAATCTCCACGCAGAAAATACATAGTCCTGGCCAGCTCAGCACTGGATATTCCAACAATTTCAACATCTTGTTGAATTCCATTAATACTAACAGTTTGTTTTTCTCCAACTCCCCACCCAAGAAATCCCATACTGCCTTCGTCCATTATCACTTCAGGTAACAATCCATTGGCATTTGGAATATCGCCATCAATTACTGAGATCGGTCGCATTCCATTTTCGAAATTATCAAGACCTACAAGATTAAAAATTCGCTCAATTTCTCCGGAATCAGTAACAGAACCAAGTGGCATTTCGATAATAATTTCATAATTGGCCGAGTTATTTTCTGCCCAATCTAAAACAGGGCCTTCGGCATCAGGCATAATGTATACTTGGGCATCCCAATTCTGATCATCCTCAAGGCCACCAACAAAAGTTTCTTGAAGTCCAGCACCCATCATTTGAATCGAACCGAAAAGCATCAGAGAAATTCCGACTGCTACAAATGTCATTGTCAGTCGTATTGGTTTACGAACGCTTGATCGTATTGAAAGTCCAAGTGTTGTTGGCATCCATGAAGTAAGTTTACGCAATTTGTTAGAACCTACACGCATTTCACTTTGCCCACTTAATATTTCTAATGGATTAAGACGACTCGCTTTCCATGCCGGAAATGCTCCAGATAGAAAAACAACTAACATGGTTGAAAAAAGGATAGAAAAATAAATTGAAGGTGGAACCGTTCTCTCAACAATTGGTAAACCAACAAGATCTTGATAGAAATCTAACATTTCATTCATCCCCCAAGGCCCAGCCAATGCACCCAAAGCACAGCCTACTCCTCCAATGGCCAAAGGAGCAACAAGATAACCAATCATAAGCGATGATCTTTCGACTCCGAGAGTACGTAATACCGCGATTTCTCTAGATTGACTTTGTACCAAACGTTGCAGACTCAAAACAATAGTAATTGCTGCAATTGAGGCAATCATCATGGTGAAAGGGACTGTTGTTCTCTCGGCACCAGCCAAATCTTGTCGCATGATTTCTATCGGTTCATTCTGTCCTCTATCTCTAATTCTTGCATCCAATTCGTTAATATTGAGTGATGTTGATACAATTTCCTTCACCTTATCTATTTCTGTACCCTCATACTCTTGAGTATCAGGTAAGTCATACGAAGGAGTACCTTCCACATCCAAAATAATTGTATTGCTGGCGCCTATTACATTACCCGTTAGTCTAGCCATACCGGTATCAGAAAGATAGCCGACAACGTATTCACCAGATGCAGGCGGGAATAATGAGCCTTCAGGAGCCATAAGAACATGCAATGGATGATAACCAATTCCTACTAGAATAAAATCTGCAGTTACATTTCCGGCTCCTATGCTGACAATATCTCCAAGACTGAGGTTGAGAGCATCAGTGACGTGAGCGTCTATGACAATTTCATCTGCTGAAACTGCTGTCCGACCTTCTGAATTACCCTCAGGCATCCAAACGCGATCAGCATTGGCATCGGCAGGAATTCCGTGCCAAAGAGAATTGATTATTCGTTCACCATCAGCGTTACTGTAGAACATCGCTCCCTGAGTAACGGTTCGCCCCTCACATGAATCTAAAGAAAATGAGGTAATTGTATTAGATTCCCAATTTGAATATAGCGAGTCACAGAAAGCACTGACTTGTTCTGGCGTCCATATCGCACTACGATTATCAATCCAGATATCTGCAAGATTAGAACCTCCATTATCATCGGCTTGCATTGTATCATACATTCCGCCAAGATTGTGCGCATAACCACCAAAGGTGATTCCTGCAAAAACACCAACAAAAACCATTAATACAACTGCTACAAGACGAATTTTAGTACGCCAAAGACTGCGTGCCAAGCGTTTATTCAATAGACTCGACATCGAAAGACCACCAATCAAACCCCATCATAGAAAGTATCAATTTTTTCGTCAGATATGATTTTACCACTATCAATTCGAATGACTCTTGTGGCGAATTTAATTAATCCTTCATCATGAGTAACAAAAACAGAAGTGATATTTTCTTGTTTGCATGCTCCCACTAAAGCTTCCATTACTTTGTTTGAAGTTTCAGTATCTAGGTTTCCTGTCAATTCATCGCCAAGTAAGAGTGTAGGGCGTTTTGCTATGCTTCGAGCAATCGCAACACGTTGTTGCTGACCACCGCTAATCTCTCCTGGAAAACGATTTATTTCTGCTTCTAAGCCAACAAGTTTCAATAATTCCTTAGCTCGGTTAGGGTCTTTTTCACCCGCTAATTCTTGAATTAATAGTATATTTTCAAGAACTGTGAGATCTTGAAGCAAATTAAAAAATTGGAATACATAGCCTATATTTTCTCTACGAAAAGATGTCATTTTCTCAGAATTATTACGCGGCACTTCATTGTTGAGGAATGTATAGCCTCCATTAGTAGGGCTGTCAAGAGCTGAAAGACAATTCAATAATGTTGTTTTTCCAGAGCCAGAAGGACCTAGGAGAATGACCCGTTCTCCTTCAGAAATTTCGAAAGAGACCCCATCAAGGGCTCTAACAATTCCAGCAGGAGTTTCGTAATGTCTCTCTAATTTATCCATTTGTAATAGTTTATTCATTTTTACCACCTATATTTGTCAAACTTTAAGATTGTATGAGGGAAGGAATAACACTTACTGTATACACAAGCCATTGAGTTGTTTTATTACTTTTTCCACATTATGTTTTTCTTAGAAATTAGAATTACTTGATGTTGCAAAAAATGCCATTGACTCTCTGAATAATTCTTCTCTTCTCCTTCTTTTATTTCTTCTAAGATGTAAGAAAGTAAAAACAAAGGCTAGTAAAATCAAGAACGGTATGAAAGTTTGAGCATGATATTTTTCCATAAATTCTATTATCCCTCGAGCAGTATAAGCCCAAGTTATTGAAGCAGCAGAACCACCAACTAAACACGCTAGTAGAACTCTTCTGAAGCGCATTCTAGCCACCAGACCCAACATAGCTCCTACCAATACACCACTCGCCATGAAAGGAATCCAAACAAATACAATCAACCCCCAAAATCCATATTTATCTATCCTAGATCTGTTTGAGTGTGCAACATATTCAACAGATGATAAAATATCTCCCATGAATGGGTTCTGTAACAGAACTCCAGTTAATCCTGCTTGTTTTGCAACCATAGCCTCACCAACTAAATCGTCTTGATTTTTCTCAATTTCAACCCTTCCTGTGACTGCCCCTGATATTCCTTTTATGACGTTACCAACTAAACCATCTTTGTTAGCCCCAACCTCAACTCTTCCAGCGACTGCTCTATCTGAAAGACTGGCCTTTTCGTTCCTTGCACTAACAATTAATTCTCTATCACCCAATAAATCTTCTAAATTCATATGAAGAAAATTGGTTAAGTCATCTTGCATATCAATGAATGACTTCCTGTAAAGGAAATATGAAAACTTCATCATAGGAGTATATATAACTCTGATAAGAACCGATTCTTCATCAACAATTATTGCAGAGCCATAATCAAGAAGATTATGTTTTCTAAACCATTTATCTAAAGTATAAATTATATCCTCTTCCAATTTACCATTAGCACCGAGACCCGAAAAGAATGTACTGTAATCTTCTGATAAAGGACTCCTTTCGGAAACAATTAGAGAGAGATCACTCGAAAGAATAAATTCATTATTAGATGAATTATTTTTCCCATCTAAGCATATCGACTTTATTTGTAGCGGCCTCATCTCACCGAAAATAGCGAACTCTTCAAGTAAATTTTTAGTTAATCTAGCACGAATATCTGTGGCTTCACCAATTGTCTTATTTGTACTTAGATATGGGATAATAATATCTATTGAAATTGCTCGTTCCTGCATCTTCAATTCATCAAAATTTATTCTTATTCGAAGATTTTCTTCAGATTTGATTAGAGTTCTCTCAATGAGGCGGAAAAGTTGTTTTTTAGTTAATATATCATCTATATCACGATGATACATACGATGCATTAATGGATATTGAACACACAAGAAGAATATTGACATTCCTAAAGAAATGGAAGCCATCCACCAAGCTGGGACTCCTGCACTACCTCCAGTTAACATCGCAGTTTCTCTCCCCCCTGCCCATTCTGCTGCCATTAAAGCCCAACCCCAGTATCCAAATTCAGTCATCGTAAAACAATCCCTAGGTTCTGGATCGGAAATCTCTAATGAGTGACCAGAGACCTCTAAATCTACAAGTTTCTCATCACCATTCATTTGAAGTTGTGATGAAACTTCATCAAAAGAGGATTTGTTTGTAACAATAAATTCACTCTCATCAGAACTTTGATAGATTTGAGCAGATAATGAGTAATGGCCATCAATAACATCTTCTTCTAATTCAAACGAAAATTCTACATTTCCAATATCGCTTTTATAATATTCATAATACGGTTCTGAATCACTGTAATTCGTTATTTTAACCACTAATACCGAGAATTTATCAAATAAAACATTTTTTGATCTTATCTTTATTTCATCATGATCTTCAATAAAAATACTAAAAGATACTGCTCCTTTATTATCTACACATTCTCCTCCTGTATCCAGAGGTGTTTTTGATAGATTTTCATCTAAAATAATTGAGTCACCTGCTAACATACCAGACGATAAAAGAGTAACTCCGCCAAAAAATACTATTCCAGCAATTAGTCCGAAAATTAATACAACATCATCAAACGTTTTCGGGAATTTTTTACTTTTGTCTGTTCGACGTAATCGGATCCTATCAAGTTCCTTATCAAGACTATTATTTTCTGATTTTCTAATCTCTGAAGAGAATTCTGAGCCAGAGACCACATTTTCCTCTCCACCCATAATACATGGAAGAAGGCGCAGGACATTAAGTCAACGGTTCCGAATACATAAATAGATTTTAAAAATCATCTAACAAAAATAAAAAATGGTGCAGGGGACAGGATTTGAACCTGCGAAGCACTACGCACTGGGACCTAAACCCAGCCCCTTTGACCACTCGGGTACCCCTGCTTGTATTCGTCGGAGAGCATTTGAGTCAAGAATGCAACGGATGGGCCATTCTCAGACCCAAGGGTCTTAACCAGAGGTTAAAGCGAGCGGAATTAAGGGTGACTATGGCTCGTATAGGTATTATTGGTTTGGGCAATTGGGGAACTGCACTTGCTAAAGTATGGTGTGATGATGGACACAATGTAATGGGGTGGACAATTGAGCAGGAAGTATATGAGTCGATAATGACAGAGAATATTAATAAAAAATATCTGCCTCAAACTAAGATTCCAGATTTACAGGCTACGATGCAAATTGAAGATATCACAACTGATTGTGAGATTATAGTTTTAGCAGTACCCAGTGGCATTATTCTGAGTGTTGTCGATCAAATTATTCCACATCTACGACCATCACATTTACTAATTGATTTAGCAAAAGGTTTAGCTCCTGAAGAAGAAGGAGGTTCGGGAATTATTTCTAAGGCTATAACAAAAAGATTGAAAGAAGCAAAAAAATCAAACTCATTGGTTGTAATGACTGGCCCAACGATAGCTCCAGAAGTAGCTAGAGGTGTTATGACAACGGCTTTGGTTGCTTGTCATGATAGATTAGTGGCTGAAAAAATCGCAGGTAGATTATCGACTAATACATTAGTTTTAACTCCTGCTGATGATCCTGAAGGTGCAGAATTATGGGGCGCATTCAAGAATACTGTAGCACTTGCATGTGGACTAGTTGACGGCCTTAGAAATAGTATCGGAGGAGATAATCTGAAAGCAGCATTGGTTCTAGCAGGATTTAGTGAAGGAATTAGATTACTAAATGCAATGGGGGCTGAGCCTTCAACAGCATTTGGTCCCGCAGGATTAGGAGATTTATACGTCACAGCGACCAGTCCAAGAAGTAGAAATAGAACCTTAGGGGAAATGCTAGGAAACGGAAAATCACTAGAAGAGGCTCTAGATGAGATGCATATGGTGGCAGAGGGCGTTAGAGCAACTAGAATGTTTGTAAAAATAGCTCCTAAATTAAATGTTGAGATACCTTTCTTATCTTCTTTAAGTCAGTTATTAGATGGAAAAATACCAGTTGAAGATGCTGTTCGCATGATGGTTGCTTCTTACAGAAATTAATTAAAAAATTAAATGGAGAAAACCATGAAAAACTCAGGGCATAGACTGGGAGCTTCTGGGACTAATTTAGAGAACACCGTACAAGGATTAAGAAGCTCAATAGAGAATATAGATGAAAAGAAATTCAGATACTGGGAATTTGATATTAGAGAATCGATAGATGGCGTAGTTTTTGTTTTTCATGACGATTTAATAGAACTGAATGGAGAACTAATTGAGATTTCAAAAATGACTTTTTTAGAAATTAAAAACGCAGGAGAATTTTTAGATATTTTGATACCAACCTTCGAAGAAGTAGTGATTGAACTTGAGGAAAGGAAAGAAAGAGTCATGGTAGAGATAAAGGAGATTTTTTCAGATCAGGCAAGGAATGAAATTATCAACAGAGTTTCAGAATTAGATAATTGGAAAATTATGGCTACTCCAGAACGTTTTGAGAAATCATTCCCTAAAGAATCTAGAGATTTTTGGGATGAAGAACTAAAAAAGGCGAAAGTAGAATTGGTAAGGGTTGGTAGGCATAGGATTGATCTTTTTAGAGCATCAAAGTCACGATTAAGATGGATGATTGCAAAACCAAAATGGCTATTTGGATTATAGAAAAATATCAAATAATAACTATTTTTAAGAGGTTTAGGTTACCCTAAATATTAACTATGAGTCTTTCTTCGAAGTATATATGGAGAAATCTGCGGTTACAAACTGGGCAATGAAAAATAAAGCGATCTTAATGGCAGGAGTTATTTTATGTGCTGCTACGGTATATCTGATTTTTGACGTTAATTATGATGAATGTGAAGATCAAGAAAACTGTCTTGTTGTGGCTTTTGAAGTTCAAGATACGTACTTAATATGGGATAAAAATCCACAACATTTAGCCGACAAATTGAGTACACTTACAGGAATGGATGTCGAGATATATCCAGTTACTGATTCAGGAGCTGCAATTGAAGCAGTCAGACTAGGTAATGCAGATATTGCATTCATGGATGGTGCAGCAGCATGGTTAGCATGGGAGGTATATGGGCTTGATGTATTAGCAGCAGAACAAAAAGCAGATGGAAGAGTGTATTATAATGCAACTGCATGGGTTAAAGCAGACTCGGACATGGCGGAAGCTTACCTCGATGATGATAACTCTACAGATCCATTCGCACTAATGGAAGGAAAAATCTCTTGCCATACAGGATGGCTAAAAAGTGCAGGAATGCTCATTCCTATGGGTTATTTGATTGGTAATGGATATGCAGAAGTTCAAGGTGATGAAAATGAAATTGAGTCATTAAGAGATACGGTAACAACTTTCTTTTCGGTTGATTCTAGTATTCCTGAGGGAGGGACACCTTATTCAGGATACAAAGGGGCACTTAGATGTCTATCAGAAGGATATGGAGATGTAACTCTAGCCAAAGATTCTGTAGTAGATTCTTACTGTACTGGAGATGATCGAAATGATTGGTGCTTAGATGTAGACGAATATGTAATGCTACCTGCATTTGGACAAGCTCCGAGCCATCCTGCAATTTATAATACCGAATTTATGGATGAAGAAACAGCCATTATTGTACAACAAGGATTGGTAAAACTTAGTGATGATGATGAAGGTAGACAAATTCTGAACGATCTATTAAACACAGATGGAATGGTAGCTGCTAATTCAGAAGATCATCTTGGAACTTATGGTGCTGCAGTTTCTAATGTTCCAGGGATACAAGCTTATTTTGAATAACACAAAATTATATGCTTATTCGGTTGGCAGTGTACATGAAGCAATTTGCTGTGTTTGTTCTAGTGATACTTTGTTCAGGATTAACAGGATGTATCTCTTCAGATTCTGATGGTGAATTTGAATGGCCTGAACCCACAGAGTTTAACTGTGAAATATCCTTAGATTTTAATCTTGAATGTAAATTGTTTTTGGAAGGATTCGAAACTCCGCATCATTCAATCTTAAATCCTGAAAATGGCGAATTATGGATTATTTATCTCAATGGATTCGTTAAATCATGGAATGGAGAGGAACTCGGAGAAATTGCTGATTTAACATCATTTGTAAATCGTTGCCACATGGAACAGGGACTTCTAGGAATGACCTTCGATGAAGATTTTAATACATCAAGAACTGTGCTGATATCGTACATTGAAAAAGGAAGTTGTGATGGACCTAATGAATCAGATTTGGTATTAGCATCAATAGAAATAGGAGAAAATGGATTACTGGATCCTTCTA
>DAFS01000004.1 GCA_002495525.1 Euryarchaeota archaeon UBA89
TCTTTCTCTGATGAAACCATCTCAATTTGTAGATTTCTATCTTCATCGAGGGACTTCCCTCTCGGATAAGTTCCTTTAATCGGTCTTGTAGAAATTATTCCTTTATTCGTTTTTAGAAGGCGCTCTGGACTTGCTGAAGCGATACTCCATCCATGATCATGGACATATAGCCATGATGCGAATGGAGAAGGATTGCCTTCCATCATTCTCTGAAATGCATACCATGGATGACTTGGCATATTACCTGACCATTTCCTTCCATAATTTAATTGATAAAAATGACCTTGTCGGATACTTTCTTTAATTGTATCAACTTTTCTTGCATGGGAAGCATCGCTCTCAGATTCTGGTACTGAGAAAGATTCTAGTGGAGAGAAAATATTATTCTCAACAATAGATAATCCATTACTTTTTACATCTTCTAACCAAGGATGATTGGGGACTGAAATTAAACTTAATTGGTCTGAATTCCTATCATGTATCCACCATGCATCGGATCTCCAAAGAACTCCTAATAAAGTTCCATCTTGTGGATTATGAGATAAGTTAATTCCGACCGACCATCTGTTTAAGTCATACCCTAGAATACCAGTAAATCCCCCTGGAATTATTGGGTAATCAGCAATATTTTGATATGGTAATTCTAAATTTTCTGCAATTTTTATTGCCTTTTCAAGTGTCTCAACTTGATACTCATTAACTGTATCCCAACCAGATAAATTATACTTCTGAACTAACACTGTTAATAGATTATTATTACCTAATTTTATATTTCCCTGAAGTGCAGATGATTTTTCAAATTCGGCTTCAGTTAAAGTTTCGAAAAATAATATACGCACGCTTTGTAAGCAGGGTAGAAAAGAGTGTCCGGATAAATCCGTAACTGGACCACCAGAATTTAAGATAAGCTCATCGAAATTGGGGAGTTCTGAATCTCTATAATATTCTAATAATGAAACAATAGGGTTTTCAACAGAATTTGAAAAGGTAACAAAATCGGGTATCATTTTATCAACTCATTTGTTCAATTGATTCCCATGCATTAGATAGTCTATCTTTCCAGCAAGACATAGCAGATTCGTATAATCGCCCACGCGGTTTCCCTATTTTTCTACCATCAATTTTACCCAAAGATTGGATTCCCATCCCACTACCAATTACAATCATTTCATTAGCTCTCAATATTAAATTCATTGTTATGATTGCAGGTCTAACTGGTATACCTGATTTTTCTAAACAATTCTTAATCTGTTCTAAAGTTATTGAATCTAAAGCGCCTTCTTCTACCCTTGGGTAATAAGCGGCACCATCTGCATCAAGAATGATTGGCATACATCTGTCGCCATCAATGAGATTATCATTCTCAATTAACAATGAAATATCGGCATTATTTTCTAAAGCTAATTTTCTAGCATCGAAATACGGCTTCCAATCACCGTGTTTTGTCCCTCTGATTTCTCCATCCCAGATTGGAGCAGAAACCGTTATCGCTTTCAAAATACTTGGCCAAGGTTGATTTAAACGTGGAATTAGAGAAAAAATCCCTTCATTTGTTATACCTATTTTCACTAGATAAGGAGGTTGATCTTCTTGAACAATAGAAACCTCGGAAAAATTTAGATTGCTCAGTTGTGTGAAGATACTTTTTCTAAAATTATCAGGTAAAGAAAAATTAAGGCGGCTGGCGTGTCTCTCCATTCTATCGAAATGTAAATTTGCAGCTAAAAGACTGTCTTTACCATCCCAAGCGACAGTAGACCATACCTCAAACCTGGGGTTGGGGTTTTCGGTCATGTGTGTCCGTAAACTTACAACTCTTCAAATTCTTCTAAGAGATATCACAAAATATCATCAATAAAAGAGGTATCAATATCATCTTCTAAATCTGCTAATTCTTCAGCCATATCATCGAGATCATCTAGATCAAAGTCATCTGCTAGGTCGCTTAAATCATCTAAATCAATTTCTTCTTCATCAACAAGTAATTCATCTATAACTTCATTATCTAATTCTGTAGGAGGTAAAGAATCGATATTAACAGACTCATCAAATTGAACATTTTCTACATTATCAGGCATAAAATCATCTTCTGAGAAATCATCATCCATTCCGAAATCTTCATCATACATTTGTTCCTCAAGTTCTACTTCTAAGGTTCCCATCTCCCATGGCTGAGGTGCAGACCTACCTTTAGGCTTCAATACCAATACGCCACCAAACAATATCATAATTGCAGAAACAAGAGCAATAATCATATTCATATCGCCGTCAATTAATTGATTAATCCAGGATGCTCCAGAATCTCCCAAACCATCACTATCTGAGCCGAAGGCAGATTCTGACCATGGCTGTATTTCTAGAGGGTCAACGGCAAGGCGATGAACGGCCCCATCAAATCCAACTATAGCAATCCAGTACGAGTTCTCGTTGTTGAGAGGATATTGATTACCAGTTTCAGATGGAGTTGCCTGCCACGTATAACTTGAATATGGCTTAACTACGTTCTGAGAAGTATCTGCATCACGATTATCTTCGAATGGTGTTGAAGATAAGAAAATGTAATATGATTCGATTGCAGGGTCATTTTTATCATCCCACTCTATTTGAATTTTAGTTCCAGTACTATCCCAATAAGCAATGATTCCACCGATTACGGGTATATGAAGCCCAGGATCGAGTATGTTTTCGTTAATCAGAGCTATTGAAGAGGTTTGGATTCCCTCGTCCCAATAGTTCCCTGATGAATCAACTGGGATTACACTAACCCAGAACATAATATTAGGAGCTAATGGACTACCATCTGAAAATTGCTGAAGTAGAACTGGCATCTCTACATCTCTATCAAGAATCATTGCAGGTTGACGATTTGCCAAGGAACTAAATGGAACCGTTTCTGCAAATATCCAATATTCAGAAATATCTGATGCGTCGCTTTCTTGGAATGTAACAAATACACCGTCTCCATCATCAGATGGACGATCTGTCAGCTGAGGAGGAGTAAGCCTTGAAGGCGGGAATACATCCCCGCTATTATCCGAAGGAATTACTAATACCATGTAATTCTGCATCTCAGAGAGGAATACGTTACCATGAATGTCATGAGTTGTAATTGTCACATATAGTGGTACTTCGGGAATAATTGACGATGATGAAGATTGAGAAATAGTATCTCCATAGTGTGCCTTCTCAACAGTCATCTGAAGTTGGAAAGCCCCCCCAATTTGTTGCTGATTTAATTTTATAAGCCCACAAGATTCTGGGGAGTCTGAGCAGTCATTCCAAGACTCTGTTAGGTCTTCTTGATAGAAGTCAGAGACCCAGATTGTATAGAAAGAGAAATCTGTAGCTAAAGATCTGTTCCAAATTATATCAATGGCGGTCCCATCATCTTCTGGGTGATCGAAAGCCACTAATCCATCAACTCTGGCTGGAGGTATGCCTACTCCACCATTATTGGATTGAGGAGTTGCTTCAACAACTAATACATCACTCAAATCTTGATTACCCCAGTCATCTGAAGCAACTACACCTATCCAATAAGTAGTATCATCTAAGAAAGGCGCTTCCCCGAATGAAGAAATAATTGTTGAGTTGGTTGAACAATTTGAGACATACGATGAAACAGGCCAACCGTCTACGTTATTCGGTGGTTGCCAGCTTGTTGCAGGTAATGCGAATATAGTATAGAATGTACAATCATCTTCTTCATTTGGAAGCCAAGAAACTTGTATCTGACCGCCTTCATCATCAGGCACATCGATTGCATCTGTTCCTTCAATAGGCATCGGGGGAATGCCGTCGTCAAGACCTCCGGCTGTTACTATAGGACCGATTATTGTGGCATTGAGTGGGTCTGACTGACCACTTTCATCTACACAAACAGCAGCAAACCAATATGTAGAACCTGGATTTAGTTGTAGAACAGTATTATTTCCAGAAATTGCAGAAATATCAAAATTATTTGTTAATGCTAAAGCGTTTGTAATTTCTTGTTCAACTGCCCAAAGTCTGGTCTTAGAAGGATCCATTTCAGTACAAGCAGACCATTCAGCGTAAATGGTTCCAGCAGTACCGCCTGAGATTGGATTTGCAGTTAACCATTCAGGAGGAGATGGTACTTCATCAATTGGAGTAGCATTGAATGGCCATGACATAGGATCTCCAACTGAACCATCGGCGTACTCTGTAACAATTGCTGCCCTGTACTTATTCCCATCTACTAGTGTTGACATAACTCCATTGTGATTTGCCTCAGTAACTGTAGCAGTAGTTTGGGACCAGAATGGAACATGCATGTAACCTGCAAAATTATCTAATTCTTGTTTACTAGGTTCCCAATCTGGATTATTTGTTGAATCCCAAATATAAACTCTGTACCCATACCACGCTGCATCTTCTGACGGCAACCAAGATGTTTCTAGAATACCTCCACCATCATTTCCACGATTTTTGAAAGAGGTTAGAATTGTAGGGACCTCTACTCTTTCCCAATCATACGTCATCCTAACACTGATTGTACCATTCATTGGAGATTGCATTTGTACATGTAATTCTACTGAGTTAGATCCGGGACCGACATTGGAAATAGCATTTTGGAATCCTGCCTCAATTGCTGGATTTCTTCCAGCCAAATCCCATGAACCACTATAGTTTAACGAAACTGAACGAGCCCATACATTAGATGAAGATACTGGACTTGTAATTGTCATAGCCCCGTTGTACATAGGTAAAATTCCTGGAAGAGAATTGGAATCGTTGGGAATAGATAGAGGATCTGAAGAGTTAACTAGAACTGTAGACATTCCTGGATGGGTTGTTGAAGTAATATCCCATTGCCTACCACCAAATACAGTGAAAATTGGTTCTGCCCTCCTTTGGTATTCTCGTGGCTGTTCAATCAGACTTCCTTCCCAAACATGAAGCCCGTCTTCTGCAACAACATATAGCGAATCAGATACAATAAATGCATTATTAAGACCCGATACTGAAGTTGATGCGATTACAGAGTGAGATTTTCCTACATCTAATAAATTAATACCTCCAGACCCTATCAAGACTAGATAATTACCATTAGAAACCATCTTTACTGGTGGCCATGATAAAAGATTAGATGGATTGGTACCAGCTTCCATTTGCCCCATTGTACCGTTCCAGTGAACTAATGGAGCAATGTCTGTAGCAACATGAACGCCCCAAGAATCAGCAGCTAAATTGAGAACATTATTACTTGGTATCATATCTATTAGATACGTACCATTTTGAGTATCTGTACCTATGTCCCAAGCAGCAACACCTGGTCTTGTTGCACCTTGCCCATTGTGAGAAATAAATATTGAAGCATTATGGTGTTGGATAATAGTAGAGTTGCCTACAGTTACTTCTCGAGTAACTGAATCTGCAAATAATATTCCAGATACTCGATTTCCAATTAAACCATCAGAGTAATCTATAGTATTCTGTATTGAATAAGTTCCTTCCTCGATGACTGTTAAGCCCGCTAAACCTCCTGCTAAGATTGTACCATTCCCTTGAATTGGACTGTCTAGAAGCATTAAATGCTCAATTACTGGTGATGGGAGGCCATCATAAGAAGTGATTGGAGAATCAAATCCACTCCTTGTCATATTGTACATACCAATGCCTCCACTGGTTGCAATCAATACATGATTACCCACTTCAAGGAAATCTCTAACAATATTACTTGGTAAGCCTGCAATTAGGCTTCCTTGACCCCAATTTTCAGTATTTGTATTGAATGACTGATATCCTGCAGAAGTCCCAGATTCGCCCATTAGTCCGACATACATTGTCCCATCATCGTCAACGTGCATTCCATCCATTTGTGAGTGAAGAGCTGATGATGTAGGTGTCAAAGTTCGCTGAATTGTATCAATTTTATACAAACCACTACCTGCAGTAGTTACCCATAATTTTTCTCCATCTAATGTGATATCATTGATAACATCGCCATCAAATGAATATCCATATTGCCACCTAACGCTACCATTTACAAGCTCTCCCTGTAATACTGAAGATGCATAAAATGAATTCCAGCCTAAACTTGATGTTACCCAAATATTTGTTTCATTAGAAATAATATTTAGTATCTTACCACTTGTTAGTCCTGTTAATTCATCGAAGCCACTTTCTATCAAACCCGTAGAATCTAATCTATCGACTCTATTCACCCCTGAGGTTTGTCCTGAGCGTCCTACAGCATAGATAGGAGTACTTGATGAAGGTGCTTTAACAATTGAACAACCATCCATCCCAGGACTAAGAATCTGGCCGTTCACAGTAGATGTCCCCGAGGTAATAATCCTAGAGATGCCACCAGTTGTATCAAATTGATGCGCTGTTAACAATATATTTCCATCATGCAACATACCCCCAGGGAATATTCTATCCTCAGAGATACCATCTGCAGAATTTGTTAGAGTTGCTAAAAATTGATTCGTATTGTAGTTATATCTATCAATTCCTACTCCTTCTTCATCAAAACCAACATATAATATTCGATTGGCTTCGTCACAAGCGAGAGCTCGAGCATCGTTATCAGCTAGACCATTGGAGGTTAGTATGGAAGTAATCCATTCATCAGTAATACCGTCAGAGTCATGATCTGCTAGGTCATAACGGGCAATTCCACCTTGATTACCCCACCAATTTACAGCACCGACAGCTATGTGCACAATATTATCACATACTTCAATATCTGCAGTATAACCACCTGGAATTCCTGCACTACCAAGATTCCATGTTGTCCAATTACCTGTAGTGCCATTCTTACGGATTATTTCTGAATTAGTGTTCCAACCTCCACTACTGTAACTCCCTGCCCATAGGTCATCTCCAACAACTATCATAGTATACACTTCATCATTTGCATCGGATGGTAATCCATCGTTAACAACCCAAGGATCTAGCCATGTTTCATTATCGGGTTCCCATCGTAAAATACCGTCCATACTAGCAAATAAATAATCATCTTGATATTCAACTATACCTCTTATTGGGCCAGGTATATCTGTCCATTCATCAAGTAATGTCATTGTTTGGGCAGAAAAACGACGAAGAATATTATCTCCATATGCAATCCACAACTCACAAGATGATACATTAATTGGGAAACATTCGCCAAGGAATTCAGCGTTTACTCTTTCGACGCTTCCTATGGTATCTAGAGGGTTTTCCCAAGTTTCATTGGTAACATTCCAACGAGCAATAGTTCCATCTCCATCATTCCAATATTGAGTAGGCCTAATCCCAATCCAAAGTTCTTCTGATACTTGTCCAATACTGTGAATTTTACCATTCCAACCGAGTTCTTGCCCAACATCAATCGTAGACTCGCTAGAATTAGATGTTAGATTAATCCTCCATATTTGATCATTTGATTGCCACCATGCTGTTGATCTCTGAGTTGAATAATGTAGAATATCATCAACTATTACCACATCTTGAGGTGCTGAATTGGAAAGTGTTGGGCCACCTGAATTAGAGCCGCGATTCCAATCTATAATTACTGTATTATTTACTACATCAATAAGTGTCAAACCGAAATCTCCACCAGCCCATATTGTGCCCTCAATGTGTCCTGGAATGAGAACTGTGACATCATCGTCATCAATGAATCCTTGATCGCCATCCCATGTTTGAAGCCATTCTTGGCTAGTGAGGTTATATCGTCCAATACCTGTATTTTCAAAACCAATATACAATATGTCTTCGACTTTGACTACTCTCGCTCTTTGCGTGTCATCTCCTGCTGTCCATCTTTCTACAACAGTTAATCCTGTATTTCGATTTATCAAAGATGCACCTTCATTATGACCTGCCAAGATTCGTGTACAACAATTCTCGGAAAGAGGACTACTTAAAGGGACTAATTCAACAGAAAATGTCTCACTAAACCGTGCAGAATTATTCATTGGAGAAACACATTCATCCCACTCGTATGTATTTCCTTGAACTATATTCCAGCCCGTCCAGGTACAAACTCCGCGGTTGGTAGCCGCGACTACTCCGTCAGCGTCACTCTTGATATCATTGATTTTGAATGGATCATTATTTCCACCCGGTACATCTGTTTCAAAATATTCCCAATTAGAACCATCCCATCTAGCCATTGCTTGATTTGATGTTCCTCCGGAATTAGGAACTTCCATACCGATGATTAAACCACCATAGTAATCAAGATGGAGAGAGAGCACATCATTATCCGGTAAGCCACTAGTTCCATCTGCGTCCCAAATATCAATAATTTCACTAGTGTGTCTATCAATCAATAAAATTCCAAATCCTGTTAATCCAAAATAAATTATATCTTCGTCGACTGCTATTGGAGCTGCTTCTAAGTTATCCGCTCCAAGAGATTGCCAAGACGACAAGATAGATAATTCTTGTAAGTTAATTCTCATTACTCCGGCGTCGGGAGTAGCAATATATGCAACGCCATACCTAGTTACTACATCGTTGATAAAATCAGAATCTAAGCCATCTTGCTCAGTAATAACATCTGAAAGTGTCATTGAGGAGGTATTAACGAAAGATAGCCCATCTTCATAATGACCGACTACTAGAATTTCAGTATAAGAATCATGAGACAGAGATATTACTGCATTAGAAGCAATGCCCTGAACTGCCCCCATGTATGATGCATCTGTGTTATCAAGTCTCAGAATACCTGAATTAATCGTACCAATCCATACCCACCCGTCAGAATCCTGAATAAATGATGTTATTTCGATTGGATTACTCACATAGTCGGATATATCGATTGGAGAAAGCCATGTTTGAGTTGCTTCATCAAATCTATCGATTACAGTCCCTCCTGAAACCCAAATTTCTCCTTCTTCGTAGTCATCAACAAATATTACCTGATTCATTTGGTCTGTTGATGGGCTACTAACAAGAGTTTCTGTTCCATCATTTATTTCTCCAACTAGACGGCCCAAAACACCAGAACCATCTCCTACCAGAACTAATCCCGAATCTGGACTTCTTACTTTATCGAGATTGGGCCAAGAAATTATTTCATTACCATTTTCTTTCAGATCAAAAACAGTTAATTGTCTCTGAGATGAAAAGAAAAGTGCATTGGTATCGTACGTATGTACAGTATTGGCAGCTAATATGTACAGCCAACCTTCAGTAAGGCCGAATCCAATTACTTGGTTAGATGCTAACCAATTGCTGGTTGACCATGTGGCCATCCAAGAATTAGATGCTAAATTACGGCGATCGATTCCTGCATTATCCGTTGCAATCAATAATTGAGTACCTAACAATTGCAAATCATTTATTCTGTCAGAACTTAAGAAATTACCAGTATTCCATAACACGTTACTATCTACTGTAACTGATGTTCCATTAGTTCCACTAGATATAGAAAAGTCTAGAACATGAAGTCCCTGGTATGTAGAAATATACAAATCATCTCCATATGAAATCATATCTGTAGCGGTCTTAACTGCACCTCCAGGACAATAATAGTAAGATTCCCAAACACCATCACTCGTATAGTAAACGCTGCAACCAGAAGATGCCCAGATTGTACCATAGTCATCGACTGTTACTGTATCGACTGTTTGAGAACTAGAAGTGTCATCACTAAATGTCTCCATTACAGAAGAATCTGAAAGACTTCGTTGCAAAATTGTACCATTGGCAGTGCCTATTAACAAACGATTGCCTGATTCATCTATTGCAAGACTTCTACCATAAACTTCTGATTCTATATCAACAATTATAGTTGACGTTTGATCATCTAAATGTAGTAAATCGTCACCCAATAAGATGTACAGCCTACCATCAACTGGATTTACTGCACTATCGTATATTTCAATATCTAAGGATGAAAAAGATACTTTTGGGTCTGCTGGCCGTAAAGCTTCCATCACCAAATCTGTTATCGAAATCCCTGTAGGTAACTGCCAACTTGTATCACTTACGGAATTGGGTTGTAGACGAGCATCAAGAATCCCTTCGGAATTGACATCTGGTTGATTCTCAGAAAATGAATTTTGCATACCAAATCCTCCTAATTCAGTCCAATCAAGTATTGGTGTTTGAGTATCTAGTAGTGTTATCTGTGGCTCATATGCCCATAAACCATCTGAACCGTTGACTTTCACTTCAAATGTCATATTATCAATTAGTGCACCCGGAGCAAAATCAAGAAATAAGTCACCATACGCATAGGTACCATTAGATGGATTTGCTCCCTCAGCAGACAATTCAATCCATCCTGTGTCATTACTTCCACCAGCACCCCAAGCACCAGGAATTGTGCTCATTGAATTAGAATTTTCCTCAAGATTTGTAGATTCAAATGACGACCATGGGAGAAGTAACATCAGAGCAACTAATACCATTGCCATTCGTTTCTGGGAGCCAGAAACCGAATCATACACAATGCGCATAGAACATTCGCGTCGTTTTATACATTATCAAAGGATGTGGCGAATGTGCCATACATGCTCGGACACCGTAGGTGATATTTTAACACTATAAATACTCAAAAAGGCTGTATTCAAGGCCGATAATGTAAATCATTAATATCGGATAGCATCATAGGTAAGAGATATGCCGGATAGTATACAGGGGATGTAATCCTGACAGATAAACAACTTCGAAAAGATGCTTTGGAATACCATTCTTCCAAGCCTGCTGGGAAAATAACAGTAGTCCCTACAAAGCCTCATGGTACTCAAAGAGATCTATCACTAGCATATTCTCCAGGTGTAGCTTATCCATGTAAAGAAATAGAAAAAGATCCTGATGCAGCATTTAGTTACACATCAAAAGGAAATCTTGTAGCAGTTATTAGTAATGGAACGGCAGTATTGGGTCTCGGTAATATCGGTGCATTAGCCGGAAAACCTGTAATGGAAGGAAAGGGTCTATTATTCAAAGCATTTGCAGATATTGATGTTTTTGATATTGAAATTGACCGTACAGATGTGGATGAATTTGTTGAAGCCGTAAAGGCTATCTCACCTACTTTTGGAGGAATAAATCTGGAAGATATTAAGGCACCAGAATGTTTTGAAATTGAAAAGAGATTAATCAAAGAATTGGACATTCCCGTAATGCATGATGATCAGCATGGAACTGCAATTATTTCGGGTGCTGCTCTGTTGAACGGTTTAGAAGTTGTAGAAAAAGAAATTTCAGAAATTAAGGTAGTAGTTTCAGGAGCCGGGGCATCGGCTATATCCTGCGCCCGTCACTATATCCGTTTAGGTGTTAAAAAGGAGAATCTACTCATGGTTGATTCAAAAGGAATTTTAACTATTAAACGTTCTAAAAATGGCGAATTAAATGAATATAAAGATGAATTTGCTAGAGATATTGAAGAGGGAAATTTAGAGAAAGCCATGAGAGATAGTGATGTATTCTTAGGGCTTTCAAAAGGAGGAATTGTGAACAAAAAAATGGTCAAATCTATGTCTAGAAGACCTCTGATTTTCGCATTGGCAAATCCAGATCCTGAAATATTACCTGATGACGTTTTAGATGTTAGAGGAGACGCAATAATAGCTACAGGAAGATCAGATTATCCCAATCAAATCAACAATGTCTTGGGGTTCCCATATATTTTCCGTGGTGCTCTTGATGTCAGAGCGACTGAGATTACTGAGAATATGAAAATGGCTGCAACACATGCCATCGCTAATTTGGCAAAAGAGGCCGTTCCTGATGATGTAGCTGCTGCCTATGAAGGTGAACAAATACAATTTGGCCCTGATTATATTATTCCAAAACCATTTGATGCAAGAGTACTGATTTGGGAAGCAAGTGCTGTTGCTCAAGCTGCAGTTGATGAAGGTGTGGCAAAAATAACAAAAAAGCAATTTAATATTGAGAAATATCGTGAAGAATTAGAATCAAGATTAGGCCTTACACGTTCTATTATGAGGCGTGTAATAAATAGAGCGCGTAGACATAAAAAGAGGATTGTTTTTGCTGAGGGAGAACATCCTACAATCATCAAGGCGGCGGCTCAGTGTATATCTGAGAATATCTGTGAACCAGTATTATTAGGCCATACAAAAAGAATAAATGCTGTAAAAGAAGAATTGGGTCTAGAATTTGAATGTGAAACTATCGATGTTAGATATGATCCAAGAAGAAGAGGGTCTTACGCAAAAGAATTCCATAAGTTAAGAGGAAGAAAAGGACTTACTATGGAAGATGCTATCAGACTACTCAAAACTACGACATATTTCGGACCAATGATGGTCCATATGGGCGATGCAGATGGTTATCTTGGGGGGATTTCACATAACTATCCCGATATTGTCAAACCATGCTTACAAACAATTGGTCCTGCAATGGATACTCACCGTATAGTTGGGATGTATATGATGACAGTAAATGGGCAGTTAATGTTCATTGGAGATGCCACGATTAATATCTATCCAGATTCTAGAACCTTGGCAGAAATTGCAGTTCAAACTGCTAAAGTAGCAAGAAGATTCGGAGTAAAACCAAAAGTTGCAATGCTATCTTTCTCAAACTTTGGAACTAGTGGTGAAATGAGAACCGATCGTATTGAAGAAGCTATAGAAATGGCAAGAGAAATAGATCCAGGAATTGTTATTGATGGTCCTATGCAAGCAGATACTGCACTAATTAATGAGATACAAGAAAATTATCCATTCATGGAATTTGATGGTCCTGCTAATGTCTTAATATGTCCAAATCTAGCATCTGCTAATATTGCATATAAATTATTACAAAGAGTTGCAGGTGCAGAAATGACTGGTCCTATTCTTGAGGGTCTGGCTAAACCGGCACATGTCCTTCAAAGAGATGATAGTGTGAGAGAAGTTGTTCACATGGCTGCTATTTGTGCAGTAGATGCACAAAGGCATGCGACACAAAAATTATGATTTACCCTAATCTAAAACTTTAGGTGATGCAGAGAGTACTTCCTCGCTACAGCCTTCTGAATATTGCTCAAAATTTTCGATGAACATCTGTGCTAGTAGATTAGCAACATTATCGAATCTCTTCGAATCTGCCCAAGTTTGTCGAGGTTGGAGAATCTCATCAGGTACGCCTTCACAAGACGTAGGTATGTGAAAGCCGAACCTTTCATCTTCCACAAAAATAACATCATCAAGTGAGCCATCTAAAGCTGCATTAAGAAGCGCTCTAGTCCATTTAATTCGAATTCTGCTAGATTCTCCATAACCTCCGGCAACCCATCCTGTATTAATTAGCCAACAATTAGCATCATGTTCTTGAATTTTAGTAGAAAGTAGGTCAGCATAAACACCAGGATGTCTTGGCATAAATGGTGCACCAAAACATGTTGAAAATGTTGCCTGGGGTTCAGTTATACCTATTTCTGTTCCAGCAACTTTAGCAGTATATCCTGAAATGAAATGATAAGCGGCTTGTTCAGGCGTTAGCCTAGAAAGTGGAGGTAGTACACCAAATGCATCACAGGTTAGGAATACTACATCTTTAGGATGTCCCGCCATTGAATCAGGAGTACGATTTTCTATTGATTCAATTGGATAAGACCCCCTGGTATTCTGAGTAAGGGTCGCATCTTCAAAGTCAGGAACACCATTGGCATCTAAAATCACGTTTTCTAATATAGAACCAGGCATTCTTGTGGTTGCAAAAATCGCAGGTTCATCTTCCTTGGAGAGGCCTATTAATTTGGCATAACAACCGCCTTCGAAATTGAAAACACCGTCATGTGACCAGCCATGCTCATCGTCTCCAATTAGTGCTCTTCCTGGATCTGCAGAAAGTGTTGTTTTTCCAGTACCGGATAATCCAAAAAATAATGCTGAATTTTTATAATCTGTATTTGCTGAACAGTGCATTGGTAGCAATCCTTTAGCAGGTAAAATATGATTCATAATTGTAAAAATTGCCTTCTTAATTTCACCTGCATAATGTGTCCCTCCAATAATCACAAGTCCCCTTTCTAATGCTAAAATTACGAAAACACCTGAATTTATACCATCTTCGTTAGGTTTTGCTAACAGTTCGGGTGCATGAAGAATGGTATACTCTGGCTCATGATCGACTAATTCACTTGTATTACTCCGTACAAACATATTGTGAAAGAAAGATGCGTGCCAGGCTTTTTCGGTGATTAATCGTACCGGCATAGAATACTTTGGGTCTGCCCCACAATGGGCATCTTTTACAAACAAAACATCTCTGTTATCTAGATGATTTTGTACCTTTGAAAGTAGATTATCAAATACTTCTGGAGATGTTGATTTGTTAACTTCACCCCACCAAACATCATCTGCTAATCCTGTTTCTTTGACGATAAATCTATCATTAGGAGAGCGTCCTGTTCTCTCACCAGTAGTTGCCAAAAGAACTCCGTGAGAGGTCATTGTTGCCTCACCTCTATCTACTGCAATTTCATGAAGTTCTTCCCAACCAAGATTCCAGTGAACTGAACCCTTCGGGTCTAGTCCATGACTCGCTAATGGGGTGGTAAATTTAGATGGTCCTGTGCCTTTCGACGACGTCTCCATGTGCACTGATAATATGAATCACTTTTCAATTATTACATATGGATATAATGAATATATATCTAAGAGTTAATGAAAAAGGGGATGAGATTATGTCATCAATACCTTTCAGAGATACTGTGGGTACCGAAGATTCGAATGATGAACTTATTCGAAAACGTGCGTTCAAGATTAGTGACTCCATAGAATTAGGAGACATATTAATTCCTGACGAAACACCAGAAATAGAACAACGAAAAAGTATACTGGAAGTTGATGAGGCTTTGGGAGATATTTTCGATCCATTTGCACAATTAGATGAAAAAACTCCAGGAAATATTAGAAAAGATGGAACTGTAATAGACAAGCCTGAAACAGATTTAACAACTAACTTAGCTCAAGATGGAGAAAGGAAAGTCAATTGGATATTAATGGCATCAATGATTCTATTATTTTCTGGTGTAAGCATAGTAGCAGGAATTGCTCTAGAACCATTGTTTGCTACGATATTTTTATTATTCTTAGCAACTATCGGATTTATTTTTGGAGAAACTTGGATACCGAAAAAGAACCTTCATTTATTGGGAATAACTTGGGTTATTATATCGATGAAAGTTTTGTATGGATTGGCAATCGAATTACAAAGATGGGATATAGTGTCTGTAGAAGTTCTTGGCGGACTTCTAATTACTCTTGTTGGATTTAATGTATATCTTTCTTACAGGCACAATCATGATGCAATTGCTGCGCAATCAACACTAATTTTGTTAGCAATAGGATCTGCAACAGGATATAGTTTTGGAGAAAATGGAATCGCATTGATGATACTAATTGCAACAATTCTGGTTCATAGTTTAGCATTACATAGAAAATCTGGTAATTTAGCGGCTCTAGGTATAGCATCTACTAATCTTTGGATTGGTATGCACGCTCTTACTGAAGGGTTCAGTGTAGGGTCACTCAGGATTTTACCATTTGATGACCCTCTTCTATTATTTGTACTAATTATCATTATTTCTGGCATTAATGCTAGTATGGCTGCAAGATTTGCTAAAGATGAGAACTGGTTCTCAAAAGCATTCAAAGCTTTAGGGTTAGGTGAACCCGGATTATGGGGTGTTTCGGTGTCCTTAGGGATGATTGGTGCATTGATGGCTGTAGGTGCTAATCGACAAGATGTAGGATATGCATTGGGTTTAATTTCAATTCTAGCATCTTCTTTCGGAGGATCTTATCTAGTGGTAAGAGGAATAAATCCTCGAAGAGTTTCAACCCCATTGGTAATTTCGGGGATATTAATGACTATATTCTTGATAGTCAATGAAACAGAAAATTTACTTACTTTTGATTCTTACGAAATATTTGCTGTAATAGGAATATTCGTTACAGGATTTGTAATGATCAGGGACCAACATTCTGTAACAGATAGAGTATTATGGACGGGTTCTATTGGAGTATTAGTATTATTAGTTGTAATGATTCCTGCAAACCAGTCTTCCGGAAGTAGCTTATGTCTTTCCAATTGTATTGAGGGGGATGGAGGAACTTTACTTCTCGGTGCATTATCTTTAGTTCATCTCGGAACAGGATATCTTGCAATTAAGAGAAGCTCTCCTTCCTTGGGCGGAGTAACAGTGATTCTCCCATGGACATGGGTGATGATAGAAGAAATACTGGAAGAAGCAATCAGGACTTTGATTGTAGCAAATGGCAATACAGATCCTGGTTCAATTATTCATTTGGAGCCAATTCCAATTTTAGGTTATTTTTCTGTCGCATCTTTGTTGATGATCGTTGTAAATTATAGATTGGGAAATAATGGAGTAAATATAGCATCAAAGTTTCTTGGTGTAACTGAAATATCTGCAGCAATCAGAGATTCGGGATTGTTACAATTATGGAGCATTGGATTATGGCTACCAATAATTACTATAACTTTCATGGCTAATTTTGGGGGTTTTACAGCAGTCACCATATTAATTATTTTAGGAATTATTACCTTATTGCACATGTTTTCTGAGTTGAATAAACAGAGAATTGGAAACTCTACTGTAATGTTAACAACTCTTGCAATAGGGTATTTGATAGTCCAATGGCAATTCGGACTTGAAGAGATTTTGATGATAATATATTGCTTGGCTGCTGGATTCCTATTTTTCAAAAATGGAGAGGATAAAGATGGTATTTATTCAGTAGGAATGATTCTAATGGGGCTACCGATGTTAGTAAGTCTGATTTCTAGGAGTCAGAACGAATTAATAGATACAGATATTATTCCTGAATGGGGTATTGAAAAAATATCATTAGTATGTACCGCAATCATAATTTTTAGTTATCTTATCAAAATGAATAAGATAGAAAAATTACTTAATCCTTCATTAGCCTCACTTTGGCTATTAACGATCAATATTACTCTAGTTTATACGAATGGAAACTTCCTTGAATTAATCTTAGCGTTATTATTATTTGCAGTTGCTACTATTTGGATGGTAGGCAATGGAGAAGTGAGAAGAGAGATAAAGAGTATCGCGAAAAGAGATAATTTGAAACAGCTGGCTCAAAAGAAGTCAATAGATTCGAATTTATCTAGAGGAAATATCAAAAGTTTTGATACTCAACTATTGGAAATTAAAGATAAAAGAAAGAAGAGTAGAGAAATGGGAGATACAGATGATTTAGAAGAATTATATCTCACAGATGCAACACACAAACCTGTAATCATTTTATTAGTTCTAGGATTAGTGATTATCTGTTCATCGATTCTTAGCTTTATTGGAGGAGTAAATCAATTATTGCTTCTAGTAAGCGGAATATTTGTTTCTATATTGATATTAATTGCTCGACAACGGACTAAAGATTTAGAATTAGAATTGCCTCATATTCTAGGAATTGAAATGCCAATTGCGGTCGCGATAAGTGGAATGGTTTTGATTCAAGTATCGGGTCATTTATCGGCTGGAATGAGTAATTTAGAATTATTTGATATGGCAATAATGGCATTACTGATAGTTTTACTATGTATTATTTCTCTAATGAATCAAAAGAATTTAATGGAAAGAATCGCTATTGCGATTGATTGGTTTATAATTCCAATATTTATAGGCAGATTAATTGGCGCCATACTTTACGAATCACTACCTGCACCTCTAAGTGTAAATCCTACTAAAGGTGACTTTATTGAATGGATTTTACCTTGGTCAATACTTGAAATCCTACTAATTCTTTCTGTTATTTTGATGTCTTGGCTAGAAGTGAAAAGACAAAAAAATGGCAAAGAAGTGACTAAAAATAATTCTATTAGAGCAATTGCGATCATATTCATATCAACTGGACCGGCTGGTCTATTAGCCGTTTTATTAACGCTATTTCATACTGTAAAGAATGAACAAGTTTCAGAATTAGGGTTGATAGTCCCTGCTATGATCTTTCCAATAATTTCGGTATCAAATATGATACCTAGTATTGATGGCATTGAAGATAATGTAACACTGATTATTGGGTTATTATCACTATTATTGTGTGCTTTGACCGTGCCAATGAAAAAAGAAATTTGGACAATGGTATTAGCAATCGATGCACATTTGATGTTATATGTAGGAATATTATGGACAGGTATTTATGCAACTATTTACCTTCCAATAATCTTGATTAGTGTATCTACGGCCATTTGGATAATAGGAATTTTGCAACTAAGAAGAGTCTTGAGAGTGTGGGGATTACTAGACCTTTTGATAGCAATTATTGCATCCCTGTTGATATTAGGAAGTACAATGCTGAATCCTTCAATTTTACTAATATCATTAATTGTTTTAGCAGCAGAATTAGGTTTCGTTACTTGGTTAAGTCTCTCTAATGAAGAAGAATTGATTAAAGATTAGAAAAAATAGCAAAAAACGGTTTACTGCGCCGCTTTTATAGCATTATTATTTCTATTTTGTTACTAACGTGATATGCTAACCTTGATGATGGGCTGGCTTGACAAAGTACTGTGACGAGGTCGTGGATAGCCGATACATCGGAGGAAATTGAACATCCCCCGATACCTATAGGGTTGAATGAAATGACTGTCCCAAGAACAATGATGATTCTCTCATTCGTCATGGTAATTATGCTAATTACCTCCTCTTTGTTACTTGTTCTTGCAGCTTTAGATTTTCAAGAAGAATTAGAAGATTTATTTCCAAAGGGCACTGTTTCTGAATCAGATGTTCAGGAAGATGGAAGATGGAGTTGGGAAATTGATCTTCTATTCGATACTTGCAACTCGAGACTTGACGATTGGGATTGGCCTGATTCACTATCTGAACAAGACGATGTATTTCTGTATCCAGGAGAATTAAGATGTGATTGGGAACATCAGGGGACTGGCGACGGAGCCAGTGTTGTGATCTACAACAGAGGGAACACAACTATAGATTTAATTTTGGAAATCATTGGTGGAAGTGTTGAATTTAAAGGCGAAGGAAGTTCTAATCTTCTTGTTAATGGATTGGAAGGAGGAGATTCTGAAATAATAGAAATCTCATTGACTGAAGATATTACTGAAAAGGATATTACTGTTACGGCTACACATGTAGAATTTCAAACTTCAACAATTAATCTAGATGTGCACTTATTCAAAGGTTCTAATGAGAGACAGGTTCATGTTACTGATGGAGATAATGTCCAAGTCCACTATATTTTATGGGATGCTGATACAGGAGAACAATTAGATGAGGGTGATTTACCAGTTACTGGAGGAGATGATTCAAGATATATCAAAGGCTTTGGTTGGGCAGTAATTGGACTAGATATTGAAGAAGATAGAGGTTTTATTCAAGATACTGGAACCACTCATACTGTTCTTTTACCTCCACCTATTGCATATGGAAATAGTGAAGGGCATGAACTGGAAAATACTTGGCTCAGATTTGAAGTAAAAATTGATCGTATGGTAATTTGAGATATGGAATGAGAAGAGGCGAATAAAATGACTGGAAATCATAATCATACCGCATTAATACCCTCAGAAGATATTGCAAAGGAAGCCGGGAATAGAGTTAGCGCAAAGGCGGCGAGAAAAGGTGAGCCTCTTCTCCATATGACTGACGATATGAAGAGGTTATCGACACCATGGTCAATATCTATGATTCGAGCAAAACAAATCGAATCATTTGACTTACCGGCCGGTGTCATTCTCGATGCTGCTGTAGGTTCTGGTACACAATTAATTGCTCTGGCAAACGAATTAAAAAGACCCGCTTTAGGGGTAGAATTAGATGGTAATATAGCGGTATTATGTGCTGCGAATATGCATTCCGCTTCCGATGCTGAAGAGATTCACAGAACACTGAATAGAGTTATAATTGGAGATAGTAGTGATGCTGAAGGCGCTATTACAACATACTGGAATAGTTTAATGAAATCAGGAATAAGAGCTCATCCACCTATAGCCATGCTTCATTTAGATCCAGCCCGGCCTAGAGATGCTCAAAATCACCATGTTGATGAGATGAAACCCTCTCTGATGAGTGTTCTCAAATCTTGGAACGAATATCTACAAACAGGCCCTAGAGGTCCTGCTGTACTCCTTGACTTATCGCCTAGGTTAGGAGAAGAACAACAAGGAATGATTGAAGCAATGGTTGAAACTGTTTTTCCAGGAATTCCTAAAACTTGGGAATGGTTGAGTCAAGGTGGAGGAAGAGTTGACAGGTTATCACTTTGGATAGGTGCGATCTCATCAAAAGATGAAGGGCGTTGTATTCGAATGGGAACAAAGAATATCATTGCTAAAATTGAAGGTAAGAAAAAGAATTCTAAGGTCGAGATTCTATCTAAACCCCCTCCATTCGGAGCATATATTTCTATAATTGATTCGGCATTGATTCAAAGTGGATTACAGGAAAAATGGCTATCTAAGATGGTGAAAGAAGGGACAGGTCATTCGTGGTTAAGAATAGACGGAAGGAGGCCTTTGTTAATTCATACTGATCCTCTAATTGATGACGATTCAATAAATGGTTTTGTTGTTAGTACTGGCGAGATTGTCCAACATAGATTGACTCCTCCCGAATTAGATAATTTAGAACAAATAGCTAATGCTGCGGCTAGGAATACGATTGGTAAAATCACATTGAGGTGTTCTTTGGATCCTGAAATTCAACCTACATTACAGAGACGCCTGGACAAAGAATTACGCAATATTGATGGTGCAAAGTCATTCATGATAGATGTAGATTTAGAACGAGGGACAGGAAGCCATAAATTGTATGTTATATGCAAAGAAACCTAGTTTTTTCGAAGATAAATCATTTTTTATCCATCGGGTGGGTTGAAATAGGGTTGG
>DAFS01000035.1 GCA_002495525.1 Euryarchaeota archaeon UBA89
CCTGTAAGAATCAAGCAATTGATTGAAAGAGGAGGTGTGCAAGAATGAGTAGTAGCCATATTAAGCGTTTAATGATGCCAAGAAGTTGGCCATTGCCAAGAAAAACTACAGTTTGGGTGCAAAAACCTGATCCTTGTGGCCACAGCATTGAGAACTGTATGCCAATGGGTATAATTCTACGTGATATTATTGGAGTAGCTCACAACCGTAGAGAAGCAAAGAAAATCCTTCACTCTAGGAAAATAATGGTAGATGGTAGAATTGAAACTGCTCTTGGACGAGGAGTGGGATTGATGGATGTATTAACTGTTGGAGAAAATAATTATCGTTGTATTTTAGATATGAACGGTAAACTAAGATATAGGTCAATTAGTTCTAAGGAGGCATCATCTAAAATTTGCCGAGTTATGGGTAAAACTACTATTTCAGGTGGTAAAACACAATTACATCTTCATGATGGAAGAAATATTATTTTCGATTCAAACCCGGAATATAAATCAGGCGACAGTGTTGTAATTTCACTTCCTGAACAAGAAATTATTTCTCATCATAAATTCGAAGAAGGTGCACTTTCATATCTAACTGGCGGGTCTCACATCGGAGAGACAGCAACAGTCCGTTCTCATGAAATTAAAAGATCATCCAAGGATAATGAAGTTTCTTTTGATGATTTTGGAACAATAGCAGACTATGTATTTATCATTGCTGACAAAAAAGATATACCTTTGGAGGTGAATGAATGAGTGAATCTAGCGCAATGTTCGAACCAAGAATAACTAAAGTCACGATTAATATCGGAGTAGGTGAAGGTGGACAGAGGCTTCAGTTAGCCGAACAAGTTCTAGAACTAATGACTGGGCAGAAACCAGTTAGAACTCTTTCTAAATCGACTAATAGAGATTTAGGTACTCGTGTTGGTGGGCCAATAGGTTGTAAGGTTACAATGCGTGATTCTGATAATGTGCAGTCATTCTTGAAAGATGCATTTTGGGTACGTCAAAATACTCTCCCTGGGTATAATTTTGATCAATCAGGTAATCTTTCATTTGGAATTTCCGATTACACCGATTTCCCCGATCAGAAATATGATCCAGATATCGGTATATTTGGCATGGATATCAATATTGTATTAGAGCGCCCTGGGCACCGTGTTTCACGTCGTCGTCGTCGTAACACAAAGGTTGCTAGAAATCATCGAGTAATTCGTGATGAGTGCAAGCAATGGTTTGTAGATAATTTTGGAATTACAATAGTGGAGGAGTGAAGTATGGCAAGAGATCACGGAGAAGAGATTGGTAGAACAAGCGGCTGTAGGAGATGCGGTCGTCGACGTGGTATGATTCGTCGACACGGACTTAGGTTATGCCGTCAATGCTTCAGAGATGTAGCTCCTAATATAGGATTTAAGAAATATAGTTGAGGTGAGAAGATATGCAATTTGACCCATTAAATGACGCATTTACCCGTATTTTCAATGCGGAGAATGCAGGTCACTATGAAGTGACAGTAAGGCCAGCAAGTAAATTATTAGGAAGTATGCTATCAATTATGCAGAAATCCGGATATGTAGGAGAATATGAGCCGTTAGATGATGGCCGTGGAGGAGGATATAGGATTGAATTAGTTGGTGCTATTAATCGCTGTGGAATTATCAAACCTAGATATTCAGTACAAAGATCAGAATATGAGAAATGGGAGTCTAGATATCTTCCAGCACAAGATTTTGGACTTTTAATCATGTCAACTAATCAAGGTGTAATGAATCATTATGAAGCAAAGAAGGAGAGAATAGGTGGGCGTTTGCTCGCATATATATTCTGAGGGGGGAAATTTATGGTGAAATTAGATAAAATATCGCATCACATTGTATTACCAGATGGTGTTAGCGCATCATTAGAAGGTGATAATGTGACAATTGCTAAAGAAGGCAACTCAGTATCAAGAGAGTTTCGTCATCCTAGGCTTGATGTCAAACAAGTTGATGGAGGTCTGGAAGTATTCTGTGATCTTCCAAGACGTTCAGAGAGAGCGTTAGCAGGTACATGGAATGCTCACTTGAATAACATGGTAAAAGGTGTCCATACTGGTTTTGAATATCGTCTACAAGCTGTATACTCTCACTTTCCAATGACTATTAAGGTTCAAGGTAATAAATTAACAGTAACCAATCTTTTTGGAGAAAAAGTTCCTCGTGTGGCAAAATTACCTTGGTCACCTGGAGAAGTCGAAGTTAGAGTTGAAAATAAAACAGATATCTTAGTAAAAGGTTCAGATAGGGAAAAAGTAGGCCAAACTGCAGCAAATATTGAGAGGTCTTGTGTAGTAAAAAAGAGAGATCGACGTGTATTCCAAGATGGTATATACATAGTTTCAAAGGGAGCATAAGGAGGTAATAGTATGGAATATGAAAACATGACTGTTGCGCAATTAAAAGAATTACTAAGGGAAGCAAATCTACCCGTTTCAGGTAATAAAAGCGCACTAATCGAGAGACTTAGCCAGAATGAAACGATTGTAGAATCTCCTATAGAGATTTCAGTGGAAGAAGATGAAGAAGATGATTTCGAAGAAACATTCGATGAAGAAGATGATTTCTTTGATGAAGATGAATGGGACCAGATTCATACTGCTCGTCAGAAACCAGTTTTAGATGAAGAAACAAAAGCTAATCTTGTAACTAGAGCGGCTCAAATGAAAAAACAGCCTAAATTCCGTCGACAAGAATGGTACAGGTATTATCGTCTTTCAAGAACTGGCTGGAGGAAACCAAAAGGTATGCAGTCTAAACAGAGATTGAACATGAAATACCGTACTCCAATGGCGAGAGTAGGGTATAGGAAAATATCCGCAGTTAGAGGACTTCACTCATCAGGTTTCGAGGATGTTCTTGTGAATCAGCCTAGTGATTTAGATGGTCTAGATCCTGAGCGACAAGCAGTTCGTGTAGGTGCAAGTGTAGGGAACAGAAAGAGGACTAAGATTCATGATCGTGCAGATGATTTGGGTCTTCGAGTTCTAAATCGTCGTAAGATTAACAGGAAAGGTGATATTCAATGATTATTTCTAATCAGAAAAGAATGGCTGCTCAGATACTTTCTAAGAAGGAAGGTAGAGAAGTGGGTGTTCACCGTGTTTGGATTAATCCAGACTATCTTGATGAAGTTAGTACTGCTGTACAAAAAGCAGACATACGTCAATTAATCGAGGAGGGTTTGATAAAAGCCAGACCAATCAAGGGTACTAGTCGTGGTAGAGCAAGAAATGCAGCCGCACAAAAAGCAAAAGGTCGTCGAAAAGGACCTGGTTCAAGGAAGGGTACAAGGAACTCTAGGGATCCAAAGAAAAATCGATGGATGCGCTTAATTCGTGCTCAACGCAGAGTTCTCAAAGAAATGAGAGAAGACGAAACTTTGACTGCCAGTGAATACAGATATTACTATCGAAAAGCAAAGGGTGGTTCATACCGTTCTGTTGCTCACATGCGCACTAATATGGGATTGGATGGCATAAAAATGGGAGGCGATGAATAATGGCACAGGGTAAGAATCAGAGATTAAGATTCAAGAGACGTCGAGAAGGAGATACAGATTATCGAAGAAGGATGAAACTTCTTAGAGGAGAAACACCAAGAGCTGTTGTAAGAGTGTCAAATACTCAAACTACTTGCCAATTAGTAGAATTTAATCCTGACGGAGATATTGTTCTTGCATCTGTAAGTGGTAAAACCTTAGTTGACAAATACTCTTGGCCAGATGATATTTCAAGAAAATCAGTACCTGCTAGTTACCTAGCTGGATATGCTCTAGCAAAGAGTGCTATGTCTTCAGGGCATGACAGTGCAATACTCGATATAGGACTGTCTGCTTCATCTAAAGGTAGTAGAGTATTTGCTGCATTAAGAGGTATGGTGGATGCAGGACTAGAAATTCCTCATGGAGAAGATGTATTACCTGATGATGATAGAATCAATGGAATGCATATCGATGAATCCATGGGTGAAAAAGTCAAGAAATCAATTAAAGCTATAGAGGAGGCATAATATGAGTGATGAAGAAAATACTGAAGTAATTCAACTAGCCCCTGGTTTAGCCGCAGCTCTAGCACCTCCAGAAGAATCTACCGATACTAGAGGACGTAGAGGACCAGATCCACTTGCTGGATTAAGAAGTTGGGTTCCTCGTACGAGGCTAGGTCATATGGTAATGAGTGGTGAAATAACTACATATGAGCAAGCAATAGATTCTGGCTTCCCAATTAGAGAAGTGGAGATAGTTGATGCTTTACTTCCTGATTTGACAGATGATGTACTTGGAGTAAATATGATTCAGAGAATGACTGACTCCGGTCGTCGTGTCAGGTTCAATGTATTGTGCGTTGTTGGAAACAGCGATGGATATGTTGGTCTTGCTGTATGCAAAGGTAAGGAAGTTTCTAGCACAATTCGAAAGGCTATTGATAAGGCTAAATTAAACTTAATTCCTGTAATGAGAGGCAATGGGTCATGGGAATCCTCCGAAGGGCCAGGAAATTCAGTTCCATTCAAAGTTACAGGACGTTCAGGTTCAACAAGAATCACTCTTATGCCGGCACCAGCAGGTAAAGGTCTAGTTATCGGTGACTATGGAAGGCGCGTACTTACCTTAGCAGGTATCACAGATGTTTGGGCTCGTTCCGCAGGACAAACTCGTACTACCATTAATTTCGCAAGAGCCACTTTTAATGCTCTTGTTGAGTTGAATAGAACTAAGATTACAGATGGTGACCGTGATAGGTTAAACATCACTAAAGGGAGGAAAATGCAATGACTTATCTCGTAATTAGGGCAAGAAGTGACAGAGGAGTCACTAAGAAAATCAAAGATACTATGATGATGCTTAATCTTACACGTGTTAATCATGCTACTCTAGTGCCTGAAAATGTAACCTACCTTGGAATGTTAAAGAAGTCTAAAGATTATGTTACTTGGGGCGAAGTAGACGCTGATACAATCGAGACTCTACTCAAAGAAAGAGGTAGAATGGTAGGAGATAAGCCAGTAGACGATGCTACAATTAAAGCATCTAGTAAGTATAAAACCGTAGCAGCTTTTTCTAAGGCAATGGCTGCTGGTGAAGCAACTATGAAAGATGTTGAAGGATTAAAACCAATTTTTAGATTACACCCACCACGTGGGAGTAAGGGATGGGGCGGTATCAAGAGATCATACACTGTTGGTGGTGCCCTAGGTTTCAGAGGTGAAGCAATTTCTGATCTTGCAGGGAGAATGCTCTGAGGTGAATAAATATGGTATCTAGAACAAATAAATTCCGTGGTCGCTCACGCTACCATGGTCGTGGAAAAAAAGCAGGACGAGGCGCTGGTAAGCGTGGAGGTCGTGGAAATGCCGGAATTAACAAACATCGTGTCATGACACGGATTAAGTATATGCCAGGACATTGGGGTATGCATGGATTCAACAGAGATCCAAGTTTGAGAGTTGTAAATGTTTCAATTAACCTTCAACAAGTCGAAGAAATGGCAGATGGCAAGAGTATCAATTTAACAGAGCTCGGTTTTGATAAGTTACTTGGTAAAGGTAAGATAAACAAGTCACTCAACATTACAGTTAATGAAGCAAGTTCTCTTGCTGTAAAGAAAGTAGAAGCGGCGGGTGGTTCAGTCAACCTTGCTGGTAGCGACGATGAATGGGAAGAAGAATAATTTTAGAATCAGGTGGTGAATCTATTGGTGGACAGGAAACCTAATGTTATTGGATCTGCATTAATGGCAGGTATATACTGGGGTATGCTATTCTATTGGTTACGTGATGATCTACTAGACGGTGCTCCAGATGAACAAATGAGAGCACTTCGAATGTTCATAGTTTCTATACCATATGTTGCATATATCATGTGGTGTGCGATGACCGATTTACCAGATAATATCAAGGATATTCCATATGTAGGACGTATGTTTAAACCAGGAATATGGTTAATTTCAGTTATAGGTCTGGCATATTGGGGATGGGTCGATACGGCTGCTGTAGGATTCTTGTTAGTAGGTGTAGCACTACTCGGAGTTGCTATCGCTATGTCTTTAGTTTGCCTATTGTATTCTGGTCCAGAGAGTAGCCGATTGTACGGACTTAGAAGGTTCGTGGATGTCTACCCAAGTATTACAAAACCAGAGGGTCACGTTCGTTTCAATCAGAAATTATGGACTACAACTCTTGTTCTAATAATATATTTCATGATGACCAATGTTATGATTTATGGTCTTTCAGATTCAACCTTAGATATATTTTCTTCGTTCAGAGCTATTATGGCGGGAGCATCGGGTTCAATTATGCATCTAGGGATTGGCCCTATTGTTACAGGTTCAATTATTATGCAACTTTTCGCAGGAGCAAAAATCATACAGCTTGACTTACAAAACTCTGATGACAAGCAGTTATACCAAGGTGTTCAAAAATTATTAGTTTTGATAATGATTCCTATAGAATCAATCCCTCAAGTATATGGATTCTTAGATCCTTCAGAGACTTTGATATTAGATTTCGGTATTGGTTGGGCTAATACGATAATTGTAGCACAATTATTCATGGGTTCATATTTAGTATTCTTACTTGATGAGTTAGTCAGTAAGTGGGGGATTGGTAGTGGTATTTCCTTGTTTATTGCGGCTGGAGTAGCTCAATCTACTTTCGTTGGAACATTGTCTCCATTACCTGTAACTGCTGGTTCTCCTCTATCATTCCAAAACCCTCCATCAGGAACTTTACCTATGATTTTCTACACCTTACGAACGGCCACAAATTCTCAATTAGTATCGGAGAATGGTTTCGAATTAATTTTATTGAACCATGCTAATCCTATTGCGGCATTAGTATCCTCAATTATTGTTTTCCTAGTAGTTGCTTATGCGGAATCAAGTAAGTTGGAATTACCGTTAACTCATGGTAAAGTCCGAGGTCATCGTGGTCAATACCCAATACGTCTTGTTTATGCAAGTAACATTCCTGTAATTTTGATGGCCGCTCTATTGGCTAATATCAACATGTTCACATTATTATTCTGGAGCCATCCAGTATTGTCAACGGTACCTATTCTTGGCCGTAACGGTGCCTTTAGTCGAGCACATTGGTTTGGTTCATACGAAGTTGGTGCCACCACACCTTCCGATGGGTTTGCATGGTATTCATCAATGGTTAATGGAGTAGGAGATTGGTTCTTACCATTATTGAATCAGACTGGAGACGCGTACGGGCATAGCTTGGGGCAACTGATGGTGCACGTACTTGTGTATGTTTTCGTGATGACAGCAGGGTCTACAGTATTCGCTAAGTTTTGGATCGAAACTACAAATATGGGTGCTAAGGATGTTGCCAAGCAAATCGAAAGAACTGGTATGCAAATACCTGGTTTTAGAAAGAATCCTGTAGTATTGGAACGTATTTTAGAGAGGTATATTCCTCCTGTGACTCTTTTCTCTGGTGCATTCGTAGGTTTACTAGCAGCAGGTGCTGATCTTCTCGGTACCGTAGGGAACGCTACAGGAACTGGTTTACTACTAGCGGTCGGAATTATTCTAAGAACTTATGAGCAGATTCAGAAGGAACAAGCTATGGAAATGCACCCTGTTCTCAGAGAGTTTTTCGGTGCTGATTAAGTAAAAATTCTAAATTATTTTTAAAGATTTTTTTTAACATTTCTATTAATCTGAATTATATTATTTATCATATTTGGGTATCGTTTTTTTTTAATTTTCAAAACATCATTATAATTGTATAATCGATGTACTGAGCCCCAATACCCTTACTTGTTAGTA
>DAFS01000053.1:0-32241 GCA_002495525.1 Euryarchaeota archaeon UBA89
TAGATTCTGTAAGTAAGATAGATTGCCACAGAGGTAAAGGAATCAGACATCGAGCATTCAGTGTATTAATTTTTGACTCAGAAAATAGACTGTTAATGCAGCAAAGATCAATAGAAAAAATTACATTCCCTGGAATCTGGGCTAACAGTTGTTGTAGTCATCCATTAGATATTGAAAATGAGAATGGAGATGAAATTGAAGGGGTTATTCATGCCAGCAAAAGGAAGATGTTCCAAGAGTTAGGTATTCCCGAAGAAGTTTCATCCGGTTGGGATTACAATCACATAGGTAGATTTGAGTATAGTTGTAGATGGAATGATGAATGGATTGAGCATGAGATCGACCATGTTATTGTTGTGAGAGCCAGTCCTGAATTATCAATTAACGAAAATGAAATAATGGATACAAGATGGTTGACACATCAAGAAATAAATCAAATGCTAGAAGGTGAAAATGAATGGAAGAATTCTATTATCGCACCATGGTTTAGAATGATTTGGAAACATTTCATTGACCCGCATTATCCAAATATGGAAGCATTGACTAAAACTAAAATTTCTAAGATTATTAATTGTGGTAGGTTATCAATTAATTCAAAATCTGATGGTATGGAATTAAAATCGGCCCTAGGGAAACACAAAATTGTAGTTGAAAAAGAGATAATGAAATCATTGGATAAAATAAGGCAAGAAAGATTACACGGTGCCATGACTCATCTTTTCGCAGGAGGGGGAAAAAGATTCAGAGCTATCTTACCTCGGTTGGTAGGTGAGGCTACTGGAAGTGCACATAAAGGACATTATACTCTTGGTTCAAGTATAGAAATCATACACAACTTCACATTAGTTCATGACGACATCATGGATCAAGACCCTATAAGAAGAGGGTTGAATGCTGTACATGTAGAATATGATGATGCAACCGCAATAAATGCTGGAGATGCAATGCTTGCGGTTGGGTTTGAAATCTTAGCAGATTCAGATGATATTAGTCCTGAAAATCTTAAATTTCTTGTTCAATCGATCGGAGAGATGGTTAGGAGAGTGGCAGAGGGGCAACAGGAAGATTTTGACTTCGAACAAAGAGATTATGTTAGTGAGCAGGAATATATTGCTATGATAGCAGGTAAGACGAGTGCAATGTTCGAAACCTGTGCAGAGACTGGTGCTAAGCTAGCAGGAGCAGATTCTAAAACGGTTGAAAATATGGCTGATTGGGGACTTAAATTAGGATTATGCTTCCAATTGATGGATGATTTAATTGATATTACTGGTGACACGGAAACACTCGGAAAACCTGCTGGTTCAGATGTATTACAGGGCAAAAAGACACTTATTGCGATTCATGCATTGGATAGTGGGAATGATTTACCCACATTCTCGAAAGTGTACGGGAAGGGTGAGTGTACAGATGAAGACTTAGCAAAGGCTGTAGATGAATTAAGAAAAAATGGTTCAATAGATTATGCTATGGATAGAGCCATGAGGTATCACTCAGAAGCACATAGTATTCTGGATGGCTTAGAATCATCTCATGCCTTAGAAGTTCTTAGACAACTTACAGATATGCAATTAACAAGAATTAATTAATGCAGATTGCATCTAATTTACTAACTATAATTCCGTCATTATTTTTCATACAAGCATTAACTCTGTCACCTATTTTCAAAGGCCCAACTCCCTTCGGCGTCCCAGTCCAAATATAGTCTCCAGGTGATAAATCATACCATCTTTTCAAATGAAATAGTAATGAATCAATATCATGAACCATCAGATTAGTTTTTGCAGATTGCCTTAATTCATCATTTACAGACAAAGAAATCTCCTTGGTTTTTTCATCCCAAGATGTCCATGTCCCCAGAACTGCTGAACCCTTGAAGGATTTACCTTCAGTCCACGGCCATCCCTTTTCTTTTGCTAATACTTGGTGGGTACGGTTGGTAGTATCACAGCCGACACACATTGATTCTGGAAGTAGATTTTCTCCTAATTTAATTACAAGTTCAACTTCATGGTCTATGTGGTCATTATCATCCATCAATTTAATTACATTTTTACCATTGTTATCCGAAAATATATGTGATGACTCTGGCATGATAAAAAATCTAGGATAATCTGTAGTCTCACCACCAATTTCTTCTGCATGTGCGACATAATTCCTAAAGCAAGCCCAACCAACTGACATAATCATCCCTAAGTGCCAGGGGTCTTGACTGCATCGATTGATGCTAAGAAATCAATAGGGTTGAAATTATATGAACCTTTAGTGGTAATCATGGACGATAACCCGTATACCATCTTAGGCGTTACTAAAGATGCTACGGACGCAGAAATAAAAAGAGTTTATAGAAAATTAGCTAGACAATATCATCCAGATAGAAATCCAAATGATGCTGCTGCAGAAGAGAAATTCAAGTCAATACAATCAGCCTATGATAAGATAGGAACAAAAGATTCTAGGAAAGAGTATGACAATAGAGATCGTATGAATGATATGTTTGGGAATGGGAGCCCATTCTCAGGCTTTGGAGGAGGTTTCTCAGGAGGTGTTGACATAGGAGATATGTTCTCACAATTTGTTGGTGGAAGAGGGAGAACACAAAGCTCTGTAAATCAAAATAGAGAAAGAAAAAATAGTTCAAATGATGAAATAAAAAAAGGCAGTGATATTGAATCCGCATTAGATATTTCTTTGGAAGATGCTGTGAAGGGTGCTGATATTAAATTTAATCATAGAAGGCTTAAGATTTGTAAAAAATGTAAAGGAACAACATTTGGTACAACAAAGGGATGTTCTGAGTGTAATGCATTAGGAATTACAACTAGAGAATCAACAATTACTGTTAAAGTGCCCCCTGGAGCAGTACAAGGGCAGCAATTAAGATTGAAAAGAATGGGTAATGAACATCCCAAAGGAGAACCAGGAGACTTGATAATTAATATTAGACTGGATGCAGAAGAGGGAAGGAGATGGGAAAATGGAAGACTAATACAAGAAGCACCAATCAGTTACAGTACATTAATTCTTGGTGGCAAGATTCAAATTAGAACTCCTTCTAATAAAAGAATACAGATTGATATTCCTGCGAATAGCAAAATCGGTGACAGGAGAAGATTGAACGGCCATGGGCATGATGGTGGACCTTTAGATATTGAATTTACAATTAAAGAACCAGAAAAATTAACTAAAGAACAGATTCAGGCTTTGAAAAAATTAAAAGAAACTGGGTTATGAATAATTACAATGAATCATATATGAGATTAGCCATGATACATATATGAGAGACTTCAGGAAAGTTGCAAAAATACTAATTCCTGAGAGAAAAAAAGTGCATTTAGCCGTTTTCATTCTATCACTGTTGATGATACCAGGATTCACAGCCACGTTGACTCCAATTGATATTGAGTCATATAATTTAGAATCACCTGAACTAGAAGCAGCAGAAGTAATGAGGGAAGAATTTTCAGGTGCAGGTAATATCTGGGGATTTGGTTTATTTGTGAAAGACTCTCAATATTTTGGCGATTCCCCCTCTGAAATTCATCAAATTGATGATTTCTCAGGAGTTAATACAGGTCAAGATGAACCCTTAGGGGGAATTCTCAATCTCTCAGTTTTGAGAGAAATTGACGATAAGGCGAAATTCTTATCCGAACATGAAATCTCAGAATACTACCTCTCTTTCGCATCAGAAATTTCTGGAAAGCCAATAGTTGGTGTACTAGATTTGGCCACAGAATTCAGAGTATTTATGTCAGATCAATCTCTTTTAACTAAACCGCAGTTTAATCCGGAAACATTGAGAATGGAAGAAGCACCTACAAATTGGTCTGATTGTGGAGTTTTAGAATGTTTAACATTTGATGATGAAAATATTACACAAGACCACATAGACTTGGCAGCACATAGAATGGCTAACAATAGTAAAGGAGCGTTTCTGAGATTTCTATCTATAGATAGAGCATTTATTCAGGATAACAGTAGCACATTAGTCGGTCCGATTGGAGGTATGTTGAGTGAGAATGGAACAATCGAATCAGATTCTTGGGGATATGGAAGATGGTCAGCATCTTCTGCATGGCTAATACTTAATCTAGATAGGCAAACAATGCAAAATGAAGGTTGGACCTTTACTTGGATGAATGCTAGTAATGAGTGGGGATATGATTTAGAAGGTGTGGAACTTTCTACGGATCCAATTAGATACACGATAGAAGAGTGTAAAGAAAAAGAGGAAAAAAATCAACCATTGTGTTCTGTAGAATGGCTATATCTTTCCATTGAAGAAGACCTAAGAGAGCAGGATAATTTAGTTGCATCAATTCTATTAGGTGAAGGGCCAAATGTCGAAGTAAATAGAGAACTACTATCTAGTGCATATCTAATTATCTTAATGTCAATTGTAGTAGTAATTTTACTATGGCTTAGTTTAAGAAGAATTTCTGATGTTTTCATTGTTTGTACTGGATTAATACTTTCATTATTATGGATGCAAGGACTTATTGGATGGAGTATAATCTTTGGTAACAAATACGGTTTAGAAATTATTTTCAGGTCACAGTTTTCTAATTTATTACCGATACTGATTCTGGCTTTAGGAATTGACGATAGCCTTCATGCATTACACAGATACAAGGAAGAAAGAAAAAATGGGAAATCAAGTAACGAGTCCGCAGAAGAATCGATTTCTCGTGTAGGCAGAGCTATTCTCTTAACCTCAACTACTACAATAGTTGCTTTCTTAGCCAATCTTACATCGAATATTGCTGCATTAAGATCTTTTGGAATAGAGGCAGGTTTGGGAGTGGCCTCCGCTTTTCTGTTAACTGGACTTTGGGTACCCCTGGTCAGATTAGATGTAGATCTGTGGCTGGATAAAAGAGGGAAATTAGTAAATGATGCTGAAGAACAAATACATATTATTCCCAAACAATGGTTAGTAAATTTAACCTCATTTTCAGCTAAAAAAGGCATTTCAGTAGCAATAATTGCTGTTTTAGTTACAATGATAGCAACGCCTCTAATGTATTCACTTGAAGGTGATTTTCAAATTGATGATTTCCTAGATGAAGATTCAGATTTCGCTCAAGGAGTATTCTTAGTTAATCAAAGATTTATGGATGGAGAACCAGGATATATACTGGTTGAAGGAGATATTGCAAATCCGAAGGTTATCGAAGCCATTGGAAAAACTAGAGAGAATATGAATTCTCATGATAGAGAATTAGATCCAGATCAGATTTCAAGGACGCCCTCAGGAGAAGTTGAGCTAATCGCACTAGATGAAATTTTAATTTTTGCTCAAGCTGCAATGTACGAAAATATTACTCCATTTGAAGAAGCAGGCTGGGACTCTGGAGAAGATGATGGAGGTCTTGATTGTGAAACAATAAGCTTACTATATCCAGGTGTAGGGATAAGGAAAATTCCAGTCTTAGAAGATAGGGACTGCTTAGTATTCCTTTATGGTTTTATTTTGACTAGAGGCGTACCTGCTAGTGGAGGCTACCCTGCTTTACCGCCATCGATAACTTCAGAATATATTCAATCAAGTACGGTAATTGACTTTGAAAAACCATGGCTGGATAATTCAGGTAATACACCAGAATATACTAGAATGACAATGAGGTTTGGTCTTTCGAATGCGGAACAATTTGCCAAGATTGGCCCAGCCTTAGATCAATTAATAGATGACATGCAACCATTTCAGAACCTTTCATCTACAAATATTGTAGACAGAGGAGACTTGGAGTCGGCATTTACTTCAGATGAATACCCAGTTACATGGGCTATCCCTACAGGAGACCCTGTTACGAGGTTTGTAGCCGCAGATTCAATGCAAAATGAAATGCAATCCACTTTATTCTTGGGATTAGTGTTCTGTACGTTTACACTATGGTGGGGATTTAGAGATGAAGAAACTCTATCCGACAGATTGGAAATGATATCAAATAAGAAACTCACATATTCCGTAAAAACAGTTCTAGCGATGATATTCACAGGAGGTATTATGACATACCTAGTTAGTGTAAATGCAGGTATTGCTTTTGCAAGTTTAACACTAATATTGAGTATTCTTTGGGGTATTTCTGGCTTTGGCATAGCCGTTATTACAACTACACCAATTTTCATTGTTATAATTTGGTTATATGGATTAATCGAAGTTGCAGGTTATGGACTTAATATGGTTACAGTAGCAATAGCCGCAATGTCATTAGGGGTAGGAATTGATTACGTAATCCATGTAGTAGAAAGATTCAGAGAAGAACAAGAAAATGGCCACGATACTATTACCTCAATTGGGATAGTAGGAGGTGCTTCCGGCTTAGCATTGTTTGGATCAGCCTTGTCAGATATTGGAGGTTTCTTAGTCATCACTCAATCAAGTATGGGATTCTTTTCCACATTTGGATTATTTTGTGCTATAATGATTGGGCTTTCATTAATTGCCAGTATGATACTAGCGCCATCATTAATTGGAATTATCTACAATAATTCTAATAAAACAAATAATCAATCTTGATAGTTATCTTCACCAGGAATTTCTTCTTTGAGGCCCTTTCGCTGCCTAATTTCTGCTGTAACCTTGTGGAATAATGCAGCGGGTAACTGTACGAAACCTGCATTTTCTGTATTCCAAACTGCTCTTCCTTGACTTGCGGCTCTAATATCATTTGAGAAACCAAAAGATTCTGCTACTGGCATCTTTCCAATTACACTGGCAGTTCCACCGTCTACAGGCATGTCTTCGATAATTCCTCTACGAGTGGTTAGCTCTCTAGTAACTCCACCAATAACATCGTTAGGAGCATCAATTCGGATATTTTGCATTGGTTCAAAAATTACAGATCTAGCTCTTAGTACAGCACCCTTGACCGCATTACGGACTGCAGGGATTGTTTGAGCAGGGCCACGATGAATAGCGTCTTCGTGGAGTTTAGCATCGACTAATCTTACTAAAACACCCATTAGTGGTTCTTCAGCCGTTGGCCCTTTCTTACAAACATCATTGAAACCTTCAATCATTAATTCTCTGGTTTCGTGAAGATTTTGAATACCTTTAGTATCATTTACGAAAACATTTGTAGCATTAATAGCATAAATTTTCCTCATTAAATCTTTATCCATACCAAACTCTGCAAATTTATTACCTACTTCTTTAGCATCTTTTGTTCTAACTGGCCCATCTCCGAAGTGACCTTCTCTCAATGCGTTAATCACATCTTGTGGTAATGGCTCACATTCTATGTAGAATCTATTATGCCTGTTTGGAGATTTCCCTTCAAATGGCCTTCCTGAATTATTACTTTCAATTGATTCACGATATACAACAATAGGTTCGCTGACCTTAACTTTGATATTTTGTTCTTCTTGCATACGGAAAATTGTGATTTCAAGATGTAATTCTCCCATTCCTGCAAGAAGAGCCTCTCCTGTTTCTTGATTAGTAGTTACTTGTAATGATGCATCGGCTTTAGCTAATCCTCTCAAAGCATCAATGAACTTTGGTAAGTCCTTCATAGATTTGGGCTCAACAGCAACAGTAACAACGGGTTCGGAGTAGTGCCTGATTGCTTCGAATGGCGTCGCTTCTGGATCTCGAGAGACAGTTACACCCGCTGCTGCACTTCTGACACCAGTCAATGCAGCAATATTCCCAGCAGAAACTTCTGGAACTTGTATTCTATCGCCGCCAACCATCATGCTGACCTGTTGGACTCTCTCAGGTTTTGCAGCTCCAATTGCCCATACACTCTCGCCATGTTTAATCGAACCTGAATAAACACGTCCTACTGCGACTTCTCCTGCATGAGGATCCATCCAAATCTTGGTAATCATCAATTGTAGTGGTCCATCAGGATTTGTTTCAAGCATTGATTTACCAACTTCAGATTCAAGATCCCCTTGCCAGATATTTGGAATACGGTATTTCTGAGATACCAATGGAGAAGGTAATTGTTCTACAGCCATATCCAACAGAACCTGATGGACAGGAGCTTTCTTAGCTAATTCTTTTTGCTCGTCATTATGACAATGCTCAAAGATATCTTTGAAATTAAGACCAGATTTTGTCATATATGGTATTGACATTCCCCAGTTGTAATATGCTGAACCAAATGCAACAGTTCCTTTCTGGACAGAAACCTGCCACTCTTTTGCTAAATCGGCAGGAGCGAATGTAGCAATCAATTTGTTGACTTTAACGATGATTTTTTCGAATCGCTGCATCATCTCAGGACCATCAATCTGTAACTCATTGATTAATCGGTCAACCTTGTTAATGAAAAGTACTGGACGTACTTTTTCTTTCAATGCCTGTCTAACAACAGTTTCTGTTTGAGGCATTGTCCCCTCAACTGCACAAGCCAATATAATACAACCATCTACTGCACGCATTGCTCTAGTGACATCTCCTCCAAAATCTACGTGTCCAGGAGTATCAATCAAATTAATCAAATAATCGTCACCATCAATCTCGTGAACCATCGATGCACTAGCAGCATTGATTGTAATTCCTCTTGCACTTTCTTGTTGATCGAAATCTAAAACACGAGATTTACCAGCTAAATCTTCAGACATCATACCTGCACCTGCAATCAGATTATCTGAGAGTGTTGTTTTACCATGGTCGATATGTGCCGCAATTGCAAGATTTCTGATTTTCTCTCTTACGTGCATTACTTCAGTTGCTCGCTTTATGTTGTCTTCTTTACGACCCATACAATCACCTTATGATGGTCTTCCGACTTAACTTCGGTTCATAAAGCCGATTGTATCACTACGTGATACAGTTCGTTACTTACAGCTTCTAAAATATACGAAAATCATCTTGCAGAAGATGCTATTCTCTCAATTTCTTCTCTCTTTCCAACCGCGAAAGAACCTACATCTCCGCCAGCAGCTTTTGATAATTCAGAAATAATTCCTTCTGTCAAAGTTTTCTTACTTTTTGCTGTAGCAGATGCACAACCGATTCCAAGATTTCTGAGAGCGATATCTAAACGCCTACTAGGTGAAGAATCAACTGCCTTAGGGGCGCTAACAGCCCCCATCTTGATTCTAGTTGTTTCTTCACAAGGTGCGGATTCTATAATTGCATCAATAAATATTTGTAAAGGATTTTCATCTTTCCTATCTGATATTACGTCTAATGCTTTCTCGAAAGCTTTTGCACAGTGTTGTTTCTTACCAGAAAACTGACCTGTTCTCATTAAATTATTTATGAATCTTTCAATTACTGATAACTTTGCTTTACCAAACCATGAATTTGCATGTCTTCCACCACTGTGAGGAGTACCGATAGTTGTTAGATTGATGTAAGGAGCTAATCCAGGGTCTGAACATGTGACTTCGGTTGCATCCCACTTACCAAATACCATTGTTCCAATACCTGCGATTGGTACGTCCTGTATAGATTGATTTTCTTCAGACATTCAAACACCTCATCGAACTGGCTTTTCTTTCCGACCACGGACCATCTCATCGAGAGAAACGCCATTGACCTTGATTACTTTGTATCGGACACCCGGAAGATCTCCCATTGACTGTCCTCTTGGACCTCCAATACCTTCTACTAGAACCTCATCATGTTCATCAATAAATGAAATTGCACCATCACCAGGAGCGAAAGCTGTGAGTTTATTCCCTGTTCGGATAAGAGATATTTTTACTGCCTTACGAATTCCTGAATTTGGTTGCTTAGCTTCGAAACCCACTTTTTCAATAACAATTCCTTTAGCTTGTGATGAACCTTTCAATGGGTCGTGTTTCAGAACTCCACCTTGACGGCGCTTGATCTCACGGTCACGAAATCTCTTTTCCTTCCAGCGATATTTACGACGGTCACTTTTCATCTTTGATCCGGAGAAAAGTCCTCTACCCAAGCAATAACACCTCTAAGACGAACCGCCGACCTACCTGTGGTATAAGAGCATGACGGGACAGCAGTAGGTAGATGTTCGACACTAAAACCCAATTTCTTTCGCTAACATTGAAATCGAAATGGCATCGGGTTGTTAACATGGCGTTCCGAGATTTACTTGTTGATGTTAGAAAAATCAATACTGAAACCAGTGTTATACATGGAATTTTGAATGGTTCGAGAGATTTAAACCATATTCCACTACTATTCAAAAACCTAACAGAAGCACCTAATCATTCTGCTGCATTAAATGTTCTAACTAGAAAAAGAATTTGTGAAACCTTCGACGTAAGCCCCGGAGAACTAATTGATATTCTGGCATGGGCTATGAATAATCCTTGTGAGCCAGAAATTATTGATTCCACACAAGCGCCAGTTATGGAAAATACTATGGAAAAAGTCAATCTTACGAAGATACCAATTCCATGGCATTATCCAGAAGATCGAGGAAGATATCAATCAGCCTCCGTAATAATAGCTCAGTATAATGGGATAAGAAATATGTCATTCCACAGACAATTTCTGAGAGATGGAAATCACACAGTATCTAGATTCGTGCCGAGACACCTTAGAACTATGACTGATTTAGCTGCTGAAGACGGAGAGAATGTTGATATCGCTGTCATTAACGGGGCCGATGCAGTGGTTCTGTTAGCAGCAGCAATGTCATTCACAGAGAATTTAGACGAATTGACTGTTGCGGCGGCTTTACATAAAAAATTACACGGGAGCCCTTTGAAATTAGTTGAATTATCGAATGGTATTCAGGTTCCGGCCAATGCCGAATATGCTATGGAAGCAAGAATAACATTAGAAAGAGATGATGAAGGACCATATGTAGACATTACTGGTACTGTAGATGACGTCAGACAGGAGAATGTGATTTGTTATGATGCAATACATCACAGAAATGATCCTGTATTCCATGCATTAATACCTGGTGAAGTAGAACATAGAACTCTAATGGGAATGCCAAGAGCTCCTACAATAAAAAATGCAGTTTCAGAAGTAGTTCCATGTAGTGATGTATACTTGACCGACGGAGGTTGTGGTTGGCTCTCATCAGTTGTTCAAATCATCCCTCAAAACGAGGGTGATGGAGTAAAAGCAATACATGCAGCATTAGAAGGACATCCATCTATGAAACAAGTAATTGTTGTAGACCAAGATATAGACACATCTGACCCAGTGAGAGTTGAATGGGCGTTAATGACTCGATGGCAACCAGATAAAGATACGATTATTCTTTCCAATCAAAAAGGTTCGAGTTTAGATCCTAGTAGGTCTGAAGATGGCTCGACAAGTAAGATTGGTATGGATGCAAGCTTACCGCCAGGAATAGATAAAACTCCTTACGAATCCGTGCTTTGAGGGCAATACATGACAGATGTTGATATCAATCAGAAATTACAGCACCCAAGAAGAAGTTTGGGGAATAGGCATAGGAGTCAGGCAATAAAATTTCTTAAAATTTCAGAAAAAACTGAAAATCTTAATTGGGCAGAACAAAGTGCCAAACAGGCTGTACTTTATGACTTTACAAATCCAGAGAATTGGAAAATTCTTACTAAGATAAAGATAGTAAAAGAAGATACTGAGGGAATACGTGCAGTTTTGAAAGAATTATTTACTATTTTAGGTAGAGACCCTGAATTACTCAGTCAACTAAAAAATATAGATTTAATTGAGAATGGAATGGACTTATTGAATGCTGGTTTAAATGTTGATCCATTAGACCCTGATAAATGGGCAGAAGACGTACTAGGGAATGAAGAAGAAACTCAAAAATTCAAAAAGAGAGTAGAAACATTAGACTTGAGAGATATAAGAGCTAATATTCTATTTTCTAGGAGAATTGAAAGACTAAGAGATTTCAATGATGAAGAATTATTCATGCACTTGTCAAGGATAATTCTAGCACAGAGACCTTCTAATCACGAAACTTGGAATGAGTTAGGGAAATTACATGAAAGAAGAGGGGAGTTTGATGATGCTTGGTTCTGTTATGATCAAGCGCAGACATATTTCCCTACAGTCAAAGTCAGAGATAGATACAAGAAAAGGATGGAAGCAAAAATGGACGGAGAGGCAGCTATTCCTTGGATTGAACCAATTGTCAAAAATAGAGTAGATTTTCTTAAGAAAATGCAAGATATGTCCACTCCTAAAAATTTCAAGAATAATTTAGAAGATAATCGAGAAGAAATAGTAATTGATGATTATAAAAAAATCATAGCACTCAGAGAGCAAGGCAATTTATCTGGAGCTTTCTTTTTGGCAAGGCAACTAGCAGCCGAAGGAGATAACGAAGCAAAAATATTAGTTAAAGAAATCATGGAGGAAATGAACAATGGAAACTGAGGAGCCTTGGGTAGTCGTGTGGGCGATACCCAAAAATGAAATTGATGTACCATGCTGGTTGATGGTTAAACATATTGAAAGAGGTTGGGAATTACCAGGAGGTAAACAACTAGAAAGTGAAGAAAATGATGTTACTGCTCTGAGAGAACTATACGAAGAAACTGGATTATTAGGTGTAGCAATATCTGAAGATGATTCAATAATTAAAGGTGGAGTTGTAGTATTAGTAGAAATAAATGAAGATCCTGAACCTTATGGATGGGATTCGGAAGATGAAAAAATAATTGAAGTTGGATGGTGTGTTGAAATACCCGACGAATTATATTGGGGAAGCAAAGAAATTAATAAATTAATTAATCATGACTGGAGTGCTTCGAGAACTTTCAAATCTTGAATCTCACTTTTTCTCTCTAGTAATATTTTCTTCCAACTGTCGACTTTGAGGATATTTGATGAATCAATAATTAGGCCGATGTCATTTCGATTTTCTCCTGATAAATTTTTAGTTAGTATAGGAATTAGTTCTTCGACAATCTCTATGACATCATTTGGATTAGAGGGAATCCAAGTAGAGCCTGCAGACTCTCTAGGTGCTGCATTTTCCAGTCTATTCTCCATCTCAGGAGCAGTTTCTGAAACCTCTTCCAGTGCTAAATCTAACCATTCAAGAGAACAAACGAGACTTTCAGAAGTCATGTTAGTATTAGTGAAATATTTCCTTGCAGACCATAAATGCCTCATTGCAGGGTCAAGATCGTTCAAGCTGACATATATTCTCGCTGCTTCCAATCGTGAGAGACCTATGATATCTTCAGGGTGACCATATTCTTTACTAATATCTGCATGAACTACTAAAGACATAATTGATTCACCAACATTTCGATGCCAATTCGCCAAATTAAGTAGCGCTAGGCCATGTAATGGTGAACCGGGGCATATCGCATTCAATCTATCAACACACCATCTTAACTCATTACCAACTAAACTTGTATCTGTAATTCCTAATAGGGCTCTTTCCATTCTGACTCGGGCTTCAATTAGATGATCTCTCTCAGAGGTTGTTCTAGAACGATTCAGGATTTCTTCTGAAAAAATACCAATATTTTCCAAATCGCCCTGTGAGATTTTTTTTTGAAGAATTAACATATCAAGTTCTAAAGGCGTCGCTTTATCTAGAGATTCACTCATAGGATACACCCTCATTCCATGGAACTAACTACTGAGTCATACTGAGATCTTAATTCATTTTCTCTCTCAACCATCCTTTGGAGATGTGATTCGAATGTATCTTTAGATAAAGATAATTCTTTGACTAATTCATCTCTATCATCAACTTCTAACAGTAGATTACCTACTGCCCTAAATACTGGCCTATTTTTATCCTGCTTAGATAAAGATTCTAATGTCAAAGAAATTTCATTAATTTGCGTTGATACCGTTTGAATTTGGTTACGAGCTAACTGTAACTCTTGTACTAAGGCCTGCAAATCTTGAGAGTTCGAATTGTCCATTTAATCTACTCCTGTGGCACTAAGGGCATGCTCTGATGCTATCAACCCACGCATTAGGCTATTCCATCTAGCTCTCAGGTCAACAATACTTTCTGCTTTCTCTGAAACTGTAATGGAATTGCCATCACAAGTAAAATTACATTCAGTTACTAGACTTGCAGCCAATGCTCGCGCATCAGGATGAGTGAATATTATTTCAAAATGAGAAGAATCATTCTTCTTCATTAGATGATTCCTCGGCAAGTTTACGCTCATAGTCTAGAGCTGCTTGTTGAGCAATAACGGTCATATCAGTTGCAGTTGCACCTTCCATGCCTCTTCGAATAACTCTGTTATTTGAGTCTGAAGCCCGGGTGAATGGTTCCCATACACCACCAGCGAATTTATAATTACACTTTTTACAGTCCCAAATTCCAGAAACTTGTCTACGGACTTTGGGGTATTGGCATTTAGGACAGGTGTAAAATCTTGATTTTTTAGCAATGGCGGAACCCGCTCTACGTCGTACACTCACACCATATCGAGCACCGAATTTTGCTGTTGCTCCGGATTTCTGTGTTCTTTTTGCCATTCTAATTACCTCCTTCTAATGCATGAACCATATTTCTAAGTTCTTCACCCTTTTTACGAGCCTCTTCCATCAGTTCTGTAAATTCAGCGGCCGTGAAGGCTCCCTTAAGACCCTTCTGTAATGAATGGACATGATTATCATCACCCAACGTGATATGGATTCTTTCGTCTCCACCTAGTTCTTCTCTACCATTAGCATCAAAGATGAATCTACCACCTACTCTTTGGTAAGAGCACATTATTGGTGTTTTAGAAACTACCAATGGTCTATCTTCTCCCAATTCAAACTTTTCCTGAGGTATTGTTGCATTACGTAAAGCAGTAATTCCTGCTAAAGCAAAAGCATCGAATAAATTACCATCATCAGAAACAGCGAACAAATCAAGAATAACTTGCCACGCTTTTTCCCCCGGAATTATACACAAATCAGATGTATCGATACAACCTGATTCTCTGATTCCACGATCAACTACGCGACTTAGTTCAATAGATTCTGCACTCGGAGGCCCAGCTTCATGCTGCCTTCCAGAAACAGGCCTTACTTCAGCCATACACATTAATCCGCCTTCGTTTGGTCTATCTGGATAAGGAGTCATCGTTTGGAATTTTACGCCTGCTAAGACGATAGTATCTCCCATTCTAACACGTGCTGACCCTTCTGCATTAGCTAGTATCCCTACCTCAACATCTACATCTCTGCCTTCAAATTGAGCGCGGCTATCTAGTCTCTGATCATTATCTGCTAATTCTCTGAGGTGACTTCTCAACAATTGTGGAACTAAAGGAATACTCATTGTGGGTACCTCCCTGTTTTCAGCGCTTCAACACAATATTCGTGAATAACCATTGCAGCATTCATATTGTAATCCCAAGCTTCTTGGAACTCTTCAGGAGACAAATCTCCATCCATCTGAAGGAAAACTAATTCACCTGTATTAGGGAGTACACCCATAGGTAAATCGGCTTCTCCGTAGTTATCTTCTGCCTTGTTTAGGTCACAAACAACTACATCGTTAATTTTCCCTGATGCTACTGATACAACTAAATCAGTCATAGGGATTCCTGCATGAGCAAGAGCCACAGATGCCGCCGTTAAACCAACACATCTAGTACCTGCCTCAGCACAGATTATCTCAATTTCAACTCTAATTTTAGAACGAGGGTATAATTCAAGCATTACAACACTCTCTAAGGCTTCAGCAGTAACTTTGCTGATTTCTCTACTCCTACGATTAAAACCAGGCCTTATTCTGTCAGATGTAGAAAAGGGCGCCATATTATATCTGACGTCTAGAACTGCTCTATCCTGTCTTTGGATTTTTCTTGGATGAGCCTCCATAGGGCCATAAATTGCGGCTATAACATCATTTGTGCCCCAGCGCATTCGGCATGAACCGTCAGCCACGGGTACGACTCCTAACTCAATCGAAATTGGTCTCACATCACCTGCTTTTCTACCATCATTGCGGATGCCATTGGCATCAATCATTTCTACGTCTCCATATCCCATTATGCTACACCTCCCAGTGTCACTGCCTTTGCTTCAGCAGTTAGTGAACGGAGGCGATTTCGGACTTCTAGTGTCCCATTGAAATCTCCATCAATCCAGAGTCGACCATTGTCTCCAACAATAACTCTGCATTCTGATTCCTCCTTGAGTTGTCTCAGTGCTTTTCCTTGTTTACCGATTAATCTACCCAAAAGATGTGGGTCGATGTTTTCGACAGCACCTGAACGAATTTTTCGTAATCCCATTCCTTTCATGGTAACTACGCTTGAATGTGTTTCTTCTACTTCTTGGACTCTGCATAGTATAGCTTCACCTATGTCAATTACACTCCTAGTGCCGCCAAAATCTGCTTTTGATGGTCCAAGACTCATTGGTAATATGGCATTAAATGGAGCACCAATATCAACAAACCAAATGTTGTTAGTACAGCCTTCGATATACCCAATTACCAAATCTCCAGGTCTTGGCACGTATGCTGTTCTTATTGGTTCAATAGAAATCGTATTTCCATTTACATTCATTCTTCCATTCTTTGTAGCACGAATTCGACCATCAGTGGCTATCACGCCATGGCCTAATTCATGACCCTCTAAATCTCCAAGATCTTCTCCTGGAGCAACGAGTCGGGTGACTCGTTGTTTGTCTTGCGGCCCGGCCGCGTTCTTCTTTTCAGTCATGTTATCGAGCCGCGCGACCAACACTCCCTTCATAACCTTGATGTGAACCCCTACGGGGTATACTCAGTCCAGTTCCTTTACAGAAACTTCGGATGACCTCTGGGCAACTTGGCTAATAAGCTCATTTTTCATACCCCCTGGAGCTTCCACAACACAAACCCAAGAACCATCACTAAGCCATTCCTCTTTCTTAATTGATTCTCTTAAAATTCGATGTACTCCGCCATAGTCGGAACCTGGTACTTTGAATGCAAGTCTTATGGTTATGAAAGACAATGGAATGACTGGTTTAAGTAACTTAATTGCATCTTGGACTTGACGATCAACTGGTAAAAATGGGTCTATCGAAAATCTGATTTCCTCTAAAGCCAATTCAATCCTAGTCTTTGGATGAGGTAACTTTGTTCTGGGATCCGTAGCAGTGGTTGCAATTTGATGAATAATCTTAATTCTCTTATCTGCGATAATTTTCTTTCTCTGAACAGTGGTCAATTGAATTGTTCCCTCGCTCAAAATTTTTTCAACACAAGAGATAATTTCAGTTGTACCAAAGACACCCATCAAAGCTTCGTTTGTAGGCCTATCTCCAGCTCTAGCATCATTCCAAATTTGATCTGTTGCTAATAGGTCATCGATTAAGACAGAAGAATGATCTTTTTTCCAAGAATCTACCAATTCAGGATCTACAAGGATTTCATATCTTGAACCGCCTTTCTCAAGACGGGCCAGAACTGCATCATCAAGACTAACCATGAACTGCGAGAAGGGGGGAAGGACTTAGAATTGTAGGTCTGAAAATCCTTACAGTCTATCTAATTGCTTCAATGTTGATTCTCTGTCTAATTTTTCATAACCATTAGAATCTACAACTGCTATCTCAACAGTTTCCCTATTTAGATCATCTTCAAGTGATTCTTTTAGAGCCTGTAAACCGAGTTTAATCGCTGCATTCTTGGTCATATTTAATTTCCAGTGATTCTCAAAATGATCAATCACAGTTGATCTTCCACGGCCTATAGCGCCTGCTTGATATGATTGGTATGCACCTGACGGATCTGTCTCAAATAGATGGACACCTTCATCATCTACTCCTGCAATTAGTAAGGCTGTTCCAAATGGTCTTGCTCCACCATATTGAGTGAATGATTGCATGAAATCACACATTTTCTTAACTAAGGTGGTGATAGCGATAGAGTCTCCATAGGTCATTCTATTTACTTGACATTGCACTCTTGCTTTATCAACCAGTTGTCTAGCATCTGCAACAAGTCCAGAAGTTGTCATTCCTATGTGATCATCTATCTTGTACATCTTCTCTATAGAATCTGTTAGAATTAATTTACTAGAAATTCTCTTATCAACTATCAATATAACTCCGTCTTTAAATTTTAGTCCTACTGTGGTAGTGCCTCTTTTTACTGATTCTCGAGCATATTCTACTTGGTAAAGTCGACCATCTGGGGAGAATGTAGATACTCCATGGTCATATCCGCGTCCGCTTGGCTGCATGTTAATCAGACTGCAACCAGCGAAGGTGTCTTATGAATCTTGACAGTAAGAAGGCTGGATAATAGTGGCATTCATTGCCGAGAACGTTTTCGGCATAGTATGAAAGTTGCCGTCTTAGCATCGGGAGGAAAAGATTCCACATATGCATCATGGTGGGCATTAATGCAAGGTTGGTCTTTGGAAGTAATGATTACTATGAAAATTACTGGTGATGATTCTATGATGTTTCAACTTCAAAATACTGAAGTAGCAGAATTTCAAGCAAAATCAATTGGAGTGGAGTGGATTAAAGTGAAATCTTCAGGAATTGAAAATGATGAAATTGATGATCTTGAAGATGCGATAAGAGAATATGGAGAGTCTTTAGATGCAATTGTTGTAGGCGCTCTGAGATCGGATTATCAAAAAACTAGAATTGAAAGAATGTGTGAAAGATTGAATCTCATTTCATTCTGTCCATTGTGGCATCATAGTCCGTCAGAACATATGAATTCTCTCATAGAGCACGGTTTTGATGTTAGAATAGTTTCTGTTTCATCTGAGGGACTAGATGAAAAATGGCTTGGGAAAAAGATTACTAAAGAAAGTCTAGAAGAATTAACCATCCTCTCAAATAAATTTAGATTTAATTTAGATGGAGAAGGTGGAGAATTTGAGACTATTACTCTCGACGCCCCTCACTTCAAAAAAACGATAATTTGTGAAGGAGAAAAAAACTGGAATGGTGTTAGAGGAGTTTGGAATATTACAAAAATTCAACTATCAACATAGGGTTATAATCAAACATGTAAAGCATCTCGCGATAATGGGGAACAACGTGACGGTATCACCATTAGACTACAGATATGGACGGGATGAAGCTAAATCTATTTGGTCGAGAGAAGGCCGACATGAGAGGCAACTAGATGTTGAAAGGGCACTAATTTGGGCTCACTGCCAACTTGGTAGAGTAAGTCCGGAGGACTACGATAAAGTTGCAGAAATTGCGAAGCCAGAAATTGTTACTGCGGATAGAGTTGACGAAATAGAAAGAGAAACTAGGCATGACATAATGGCATTAACAAAAGCAATGGCTGAAGCAGCAGGAGATTCAGGCTGGTGCATACATTTAGGAGCTACAAGTAACGATATTGTCGATTCAGCGGTAGCATTGCAAATACGCGATAGTATCAATTTACAACAAGATACACTCAAAAAATTACTTTCTACAATGTGCGATCTAGCTGAAAGAGAGAGAGACACTGTAATGCTAGGACGTACGCATGGCCAAGCAGCTGTACCAATTACATTCGGACTCAAAGTAGCAGTTTGGGTAGATGAGTTCAGAAGACATCTAGATAGACTGGATGAATTGACTCCTAGAGTCATCACTGGTAAATTTCTAGGAGCTGTCGGTACTGGAGCAGCACAGGGAGAAAATGCGTTTGAATTACAGAACCTAATTATGCAAAATCTAGGCCTTGAAACTCCAATAGCGACAACTCAGGTCGTTGGAAGAGATCGATATATCGAATGGGTCTCATGGATGGCTAATGTTTCTACCAGTATTGAGAAGGCTTTGCAAGAAGTAAGGAATCTTCAAAGAAGTGAGATTGCCGAAGTAGGTGAATATTTTGATGCTGAAAAGCAAGTAGGATCATCTACAATGGCACATAAAAAAAACCCTATTACAGCAGAAAATGCTTGTGGATTAGCGAGAATTGTCAGATCCATGATAATACCATCGTATGAAAATGCCTTATTATGGCATGAAAGAGATTTAGCAAATTCATCCGCAGAGAGATTTACTCTGTCTCACTCAATGATATTATTGGATGATATTATTATTAAATGTGATAAGGTATTATCAAAACTAGGTGTAGATTCTGAAAGAATGTTGTACAATATTAAGGCACAAAAAGGCCTTGTAATGGCTGAAAAATTAATGATTGCATTGGTTGATAATGGAATGCCAAGAGATGAAGCGCATGAAGTTCTCAGAAGCGCATCGATGAATGCAATAAATACGGGTGAAGATTTAGAAGATATTTGTGCTAGATCAGATGCTATATCGAAAATATTTACAAGACAGGAACTTTCTGATTTGTTCAAACCTGAAAGTCACTTGGGTTTCAGTGGTGAAATCGTCGATCAAGCAGTAAAGATTGCCAGAGAGAGAATATAATTCAATTAAGGATAGTCACCTACTAACTTAGTAATGCTCAAGCACCCCCAATACTAGTGCAGACTATGATTGATATGAGTATGGGTCCCGTTCATATTTCTTCGGGCCCCGGTTCAAACTCTAGTTCGATGTGTTTAACAATGGTGCTGAATGCTCTGGAAGAAGATAATAAAGTAATATGGATGACTAAAAATTTACCCGACCAGAGGAAAATATTGGACGTTTTAGGGCACTTAGATGATTCAGTTTTGAATAGGATGATTGCGGTAGAATTTGGAGATGAACTATCAAGAAAAATAGATGGAATAAATAGTATACTCTCAAAATTCAAAAAAAATGATTTATTGATAATAGAAAATTGGTGTAAAAGTCATGGCAGAGCCGGATTAAAAGAAATTACTTTGATGAAAAAATTAGTTACAAAATATAATGAAATTAAGATAATTATTACCTCAGAATCATATGAAGATGCTTCAGGAAAAAATAGAGGATTGCAAGGATTAATGTCAAGAGGAGGTAAAACTATTGAGGATTATTTTAGGACAGTTTGGTTGACAAAAATTGATAATCAATATCAAAAAGTATTGATTACAGATGGAGAAAAAGAAATTTTAGTAGAATATACAAAAAAAGGATACAAATTAATCAGCTGATTTTTTGATTAACTTCTCTAACTCTTTGATAGCATCATCACTAGGTTCTGATAATTTCTCTGGTTGCTTAGCACTTCCAGAATACTGCCTATCAAAATTAGAAATATTGTCTCTCCTCATTAGTTTAGATACAATCAGATAATAGGACATTAATAACGCTATTAAAATCAGAAAAAAACCTAATATAATTTCAATACTCATTGTTCACCTAACTCAAATTCAACATTACTGGCTCTCCTAAGGATAGTGGTCGAGAAAGATGTCTACGTTGTGACGCTGATGGTTCTACCCATCCATTTGTAAGTTCTAAATCAGTCATATTGATATTTTCAAATATCCAATGTTTGGGAACTGTATTTTGACAAGAAAGACATCTTAATGGCTGATTAAGACCTGCACTCCTCATAGTTTTATTATTACAACAGATAGGTCTTCCTAATATTCTTGGAACTGGAGATTCGATTCTAAGTCTTTCAAGATGGATACTACCATCTGGAGATTCTAGACCCAACCAATTGATTATGTCTCCTGGAATTAACTTCCTTAGTAAACGATTTACATCTCCTCCTTCTTTGAAGGCAACTAAAGTTAAACAATTTCCTCTGTGAATTACTTCTAAACTTGAGTGGGCACCTTTCGTTTCAATAGGTTTGGTCAAAACGGTTGATTTTGAGTAGCCTGTTATATGATCATCACTGAGTTGATTCGTTCTATGAATAGCAAATCTTTGACATTTCTCAACAGCATTATTTGATTGTAACCATTTATGTGCAGAAAGTACTGATTCAGATGTTGCACCTCTAATACCATAGAGGACAGGGCACGGAGTTCTAGGAGCAATTAGTCCCTTTTCTTGAGTGGGATCACGATTAACAAATGTTTCAGGGTGATTGATTTCCATTTCCTTCACAATATCTGATGAAATTTCTCTTTTTTCACCTATATTTTCTGGAAATCGCCATGAAATTAATTCCCAAGTAGATTCTTGATTAGGTTTCCAAGCCATAGCAGAAGAGGCCCCAATTAGGCCCCAATCAGAGTTCAAAGTCAACTTTTTAATTTCTGGAAGTTTATTTATTCTATCTGAAATTTCTACTTTCTGTCGTACTGCTTCCCAGTAAAGATCTTCATTAATTTCCTCAAAAGAATAAATTAAAGCCGGAGATGTTCGAGGATGAATCTCTCCATCTGATTGCAAACTATCAGCCAATTTTGAAAAAAATATAGACATAAGATTTTCAAATTCTATTATTGATTCGGAAGAACATTCAACTATACATGACAACGCGCCGTTACCACGAGTTCTTCTTTCGGCAAATGGCCATAATCTTACCAAACGTCTTTCAATAATTTTGAAATTAGATAAATGTGATATTGAATTAATTAGGTCATCAAATGTCGCTGTTGTGCAGCCATAATCTGGAGTATCTGTATCGTCTAATCCAATCCAAATTCGGATTTTTTCAATATTATCCAAATCTAATCACCTAAAATATCAGAAATAACATCAAAAATACCAATTTCAGGATTACACCTAATTCCTTTGACACCGAAGTTAAATGCTGCCTCCATATCTACATCTCTGTCTCCAACCATAATTGATTTAGACTCATCATGATTATCATGCCAATCATTATCAAATCTAAGATTAATTTCAATATTTTTTTCTGAGGCAGAAATAATTTGTCTAGCTGCTTCAAGCATTCCTGGATTCGGTTTACGCGCCCAAGCACCTTCCCAAGGAGCATAAGGACTATACAAAATCAAATCCAAGTGGGCATTAGAGTTTTCAGAAAGTAGTAATTCTCGCAATTTTTCATGAATACTATGAAGATTGTCATCTGACCATAATCCTCTTCCTACAGGGGACTGATTAGTAACCACGCAAACTCGAAAACCAGATTCTCTTAATGCAGCAACTGAATCAGCTGTGTTTGGAAACACCACCAACTCTTCTGGAGAATTAATATAATTCTCTGAACCAACATTAAGAACACCATCTCTATCAAGATAGGCTATTTTACCGTCCCAAGTAGCATTAGGAAGTGGTAACAATTCTAAAGGAGAATCGATTTCTGCACCATCTCTTCTTGGGATAAGCATAAATTCACAAACCATGATGGGACTTAATTGCTTCTTTGACAATATGGTTAACTATCAACTGAATATCTTCAATTCGCTCCATCGATTGAGTCGGAGCAACTACAGCAACATCTACTAAATCAACGATCTTTCCACCGGATTGACCATTGTAGTTACCTGTAATTGCAGCAGTTCTACAACCATTCTCTTTAGCATAATTTACTCCGTTAATCACATTAGGAGAGTTGCCAGAGCCAGTGTATGCAACTACTAAATCACCATTTCTGATAAAAGTAGATAATTGACCAACAAAAACATTTGAGTATTCAGTATCATTTGACCAAGCTGTAAATGAAGAGATATTATCGCTATGAGCTATTGTCCTTAATTTGAGTTCTTTTGACCAGTCACCTGCACTATGAGAAGGAGTTGCTGCACTTCCTCCGTTACCAATGAAATGGACACTTCCACCCTCTTGACGTGTTAACTCAACAATATTCCAGAATGCTTCCAAAGAGTCCATAGAAATACTATCAAGAGTTGCTTTCAAATCACCGATATATGAGTTTGCAAAGTCTGAAAAATCGAATCCCATTGTAGAACCCCGGGTGTACGGATGAGGGCATCCTATTTACGAGTTGAGCGTAGTAGGGATAGCAATGGAAGAGCCAATCGGATACCTTGTCTTTAGTTTTGGAGAGGCGATTGGGGTAAATCCAATGGCTCTTGAACTGGCAATAATTATGATTGGTGCACTATTTTTAGGCTTGGGATTCCATAGGCAAAATTATCAAAAATCACGATATTTAGCAGCATTAGGCTGGATTTTCATGGGATTATACTTTTATCTACAGTCGGAATATTATGTTGAAATATCAGACCCAGTGTTGGTATTAATGACTGCCAGTGCACTACCTGGAAGTATTGCATTAGCTATCTGGGAAATTAAAAATGAAAAAACACCTGAGGCTTTACAATGGCTTAGGGGTTGTTTCACTTGGGCCGTAGTACCGTATTTTGTAATTTTTAGTGTCCCATACCTAAATATGGCTTTAATACAATTGACTGCAGAAAGTACAGAATTAATGTTAGAGTTCTGTGGACTTGGGAATTACCACATTGGAGAAATGATGGTCGCCCGTGATGGTACTCCAGATGTTCCTGTTTCCGAATGGGATGGGAATAAATTGATACTTACTGAATCATTAGCGAAAGAGGGATTCTATGTCCAATTTTTTGATTCTGATGGCAGAGTAATTGTTCAATTCATCATGGCTTGTTCAGGGTTGCAATCAATGATAATTTTTGTAGGTGCTATTGGGGCTTTAAGTTCTGTTTCATGGAAAAGAAGAGCAAGAGGGTTACTGATAGCATTACCCACAATTTATGTTTTGAATATGTTTAGGAATGCAGGAATAGTGTGGCTAACAGAAGTTTACCCAAACTGGTCACTAATGGGAATTGAAATGTTTGATTTCACCCATAGTTATGCAGCGAAGGTGATTTCATTATTTGCTATGTTCCTTATGGCGATAGCACTATTTGATTTACTACCAGAACTACACAGACACATTATGAAGATTCTAAATCCAATATTCGATGTTGCAGAAAGAATTACAGGAACAAGTAAATCATCTTGAACGTAATTGTTCGTACAATTTTCCAGTCAAAGGCATATCATGCTCCCAAGCGAATTCCTTCATTACTCGCAATGCTTCTTTTTCTAAGTCAGAATCACCAACGAAATCTGTTACTTCAATGACACCATCTTTAGTATTAGCTTTGAAAGCAGCAATCGGTTCTTCTTTATGAAATACCATGTATGCCGAACCAAAACCAAATCTTTCTCTAAGAAGGCTACCGAAATAGTGTATTAATGGATCAGAAGGTGGAACTACTAAATCTCTAGTTCGCCTAATCCCATCAAGACCTTCTAGAATATCTTGTCGACCCCAACAGATATCTTGTAAATCATCAACTAAGAATCCCTTAATTAGTGTTCCATCCGATTCAAAATCATGCATGACATCACTTATCTCTTCTGGGGAAAAGGCAGAACCGGCCAGTCTTTCTACTTGTTTCAAAGAAATTACCGGATACTCACTAACCAAATCTCTAAGATAATTTGACTTGATCTCCCATAAATCACTATTAGAAATAGCTGCTACAGTCTTGAATCCTCCTCTGTAATCTTGAATCAAATGACCACTCCTGACTAAAGGAGATATTAATTTCCTGAATTCAGCTCTTTTCATAGCATGCCTCTCCATGAATATACCAGGGTCATGATGATCTCTGAAAAATTGAAGTATATCTTCATCATCTTCATTCGATTGGAGATTACGTATTGTCAAAAGCCTCTCAAAATGCTTCTTCCTGCCCCAAACTAAATGCCCTCGTAGATTTGTACCTTGAGACAATTGATGTGCAGCAGCCATTGCTTTGAGATTGACTCTAAACATTTCACAACGACCTCTGAGTGCGAAATCATCTCTTAGCTCATCCATCGTTTCTAGAGCAAGGGTTTCGTTTTCATGCCTAGAATTTTGATGCATTTTATGATTATAAAATAACATTCGATTGACTTCTTTTCTTGACCTAGGTTCTACAACACCGCCACGAATATACCTCTCCCCATCTCCCATCGAAATGAATCCTAACTCAGCAAGAATTTTCTGGATATTTTCATCACAGTCATGAACAGGGATAGAATTGAATGCATGGAGAACTGACACGTCAACGAGTCTATCTCGATAATTTACTAATAATTCATCAAATGTTTCCTTGAATTCATCTAAGTATGAATGTGGAATATTGATATCTTTAATTTCAAGGTAGTCATTGACTACAAACATTAAGATTCTACCTATAGGGTCTACTCCCTTGAAAACGGGATGATACCAACCTTGCTTCAGAATTAGTCTAACTTCCTGAATAAAACGACTACAAAATGGATCTGATTGAGATAGTATTCTCATTTTTCGATCTTCTAATACAGGTTGAAGTAATAATTCAGCATCTTCTTTAGAAGCATAATAATCGGTTGGATCTGGCTGAAGAGCTACTATCCTCCTTATCTGTTTTGAGTCATCTAAGTCTCTCAAAACCTCTGCCAATTCTTCTACTGGTCTACTTACATAGAATCGCAATGTATGTAGTCTAACTGGACCTATTGCCTCGATTAATTGCTTGACAGAATTAGGGAAATCTAATGGTTCTACTACGTCATGAATTTTATGGAACACTGCTAAAGAACGTTTTCTATTAGGCAAGACTAGATACTGTTTAGCAACTAATAATTGTCTTTCTAAATTATTTAAGGCACTTTTCAAACTTCGCTGAATATGAGCATTTTCTTTTCCTTTAGGATACCCATCAAATAACTCTGAACGAGATAAGCCGCCAGGAGTGATTTTGTCTAACAATTCCTGTTCTAATGCACCAATCCAAGGTTCACCTCTAAGACCTAGAAACATTGGAATCTGATCTTTAGATGTATAACCAACTCTATTGTGTAGCAAGCGTCCATTGTAAATATCTGAGTCGTGCTTAATATCTTTCCAATCTCTAAAACGATAATTTTTGACACGGTGTAATAATTCATCTCTTCTTTGTACAAGAGTCAAACTTCTAATCGCTTCAGAGGGTTCGGCATATTCTTTAAACGATTTAGCAAGAAGATGATTCTGAAGTGTGCGATAATCAACAACTTCTACACTTCCACCGGTTATCCTATACTCATCAACTCTGAGGATATATTCTCCCTCATCTGTTTGGGTAAAGAATCCTATAGAAACTAGATTTTTCATTTCTAGTTCTTGTAAAACTGCTTCTACTTGGGCTTTAGGGAATGGGAGTCTTGAGCTAAGGCTATCAGAAACTTGAGGCCCTTCTGAACCTAACATATCAAGCAATTTCATTCTTAAACAATCTTGAGGATCTGATAAATTCATCACCTTCAATTCTTTTGGCTCAAATTCACTATCATAATCTACACCTATTTGGTATGTTAAGCCGCCAGTGTATAGTTCTCTAATGTCATTAGCTTCTGAACCACCAGCTACAGCCAAACATCCTAAAGTTCCGTGAACATTTGCCATCCTCATTGAAAACCATTTATCGTCTATTTGTTCGTGTCCAGTACCCTGAACTCTAGTGATTAGCCCCCTTTCAGATAATTCCCTTACCCACTCTTCTACCACTTCTAAGTCAATATTTTTTAGTTTATGTTCATAAAGTGGGTTAGACATTCCTCTATTCAAGCCACCACCCATATCCATCAATCTCAAGAGACCATTTGCATTTCTTGGTTCAGAGATTTTCGACATGTAATATTCTGATATTTTTGATTTATCTAAGTCGGTAGCTAACGAACGTGCACCCAATAAGCGCCTTAGAATTTCAGGATCTACATCCTTGATTAAGTAGGCTCTTGTTCTAAGAGATAATAGGTCCTCAAATGAAGACATGAATAATGTCATACCTAGAGGAGAGGGCATTTTCACTCTTCTATGTACAATTCGAACATCTTCACTATCCATTCGATTGATGAAAATTTCCAGCTGCGCCATGTCTAAATCCGCATGAAGAATTTCATTCATGGTTTCACGGATTAATACTGAATCATCCATCTGCCTATGCTTCTGCATAATCTGCTCTGCTCGCTGCTGAAATTGCTTGGGGCTGACTTCTTCAGCACCTATTCTTCTTGGATTTAGCATACTTCGACTAGATATTTCTCTGAATCTTTTCGCAAATAATTGTGACTCCATCATATGCTTTTGTAATACGTCTTTACTGTTCCCTTGTTTGAAAATTTCTGGGATTAAAGAAATTTCTACTTCATGGCTCAACTTTATCATAAATCCATTTTCATCAAATGAAAGTTCGTGAACAATTATGTTATCATTAGTCGCTATACCTGCAAAAAGATGCCCAAGAGCGAGATTGAATGCCCTTCCTCGACAAGTTGTGACAATATATGTCGGTAAGGGAGCCTCTACTTGTTCTACCAAGATTAAATCATTACCCGGTACTTGGAATGTCGTAGCAACATGCTCCTGGAAAAATCCAGAAACAGCATGCGCAACAGGCCGATTTAATCCTAAGATATCCGTGAATATAGTCATTGGATCTTTTTCAAGGCGAGCATATGTGGCAACTTCTTCTAGTAATTCTAAAACTTCTTGACTTAACTCATGAGTTCTACTATTTGCTTCTCCAGTCCAGGAAGGTATTGTTGGACGATAGCCAGTTGCTGGACTTACATTGACTCTAGTCCCCCTGATACTACTAACTCTGTAGGTAGAACCTCCCAATAGGAATACATCGCCATTTCTAAGACTTGAAACGAAACTCGATGATAATTGACCAACCATTGTCCCATCTGATGTGAATACTAGATAGTTATTATTTGGAGCAATTGTACCGATATTTGTGTAGTAAATCATCTGAGCAAAACCACGCTTACCAAATTTATTATCTTCCCAATCAATCCATATTCTACGTTCATCTTCTAGAAGATCTAGAACCTCAATATAATCATCATAGGGAAGATTTCTATATGGCCATGAGGCTGAAGCTAACTCATATGCGTCATCAATATCCCACTCTTTAATTATCGATAGACCTATTAAAAATTGAGCTAATACATCAAGACAATTCTCAGGGAATTTAAGTAAATCCATCGAGCCTCTTAGAATACCTGTTTGTAATGCTACTAACTCTAATAAATCATGAGGAGAAATAGGTAGAAATCTTGCACGCGGAAGACCACCCACTTGGTGACCTGCTCTACCTATTCTTTGTAGTGCAGTCGCAATACTTCCTGGTGAACCCACTTGAATTACTAAATCAACAGAACCGATGTCTATACCCATTTCTAAGCTACTGGATGATACTACACATCTTAGAAAGCCGTTCTTAAGACGCTGTTCAACATCTAATCGTATTGCCTTATCCATAGAACCATGATGACCTTCAACACCTAATAATCCTGCTATTTTTAATTTTTGAACTACAGTTTCAGTCATATTTCTTGTATTTACGAATACTAATGTTGTCGTATGTGCCTCTACCAATTCTTTTATTCGATCTACATTATGATCTAGTATCTCTTTAATTGGAGTGGAGGCAAATCTTGGAGTTGGCAAAATTATATCCAAATCAAGATCTCGCGAACCTGAAATTTTTGCAATTGAAACTTTCTGAGGATCTATGTCGCTATCACGACTATCAGATGCAACCAAATACTCTGCAACTGCTTCTAAAGGCTCCATTGTGGCACTAATTCCAATTCTTTGGACATCAGAATCTATTACAGAATCCATCAATGCTAAACTCAATGAAAGATGGGTACCTCTTTTCGTAGGAACCAATGAATGCATTTCATCAATTATCATCCATTTCATATCATTGAGAAGAGGTCTGAATCTTTTACTTGCTAATGCGAGCCCTAAAGACTCGGGAGTTGTAATCAAAATATGAGGAGGTTTTTTTAGCATTCTTTCTCTTTCTTTTTGTGGAGTATCTCCAGTTCTCAAACCTACTGTGATATCTTTAGCCTTAGATGGAAGATAACTTTCTTTAATTTCTGTTAATGGCCCTATCAAATTCTTCTGAATATCGTTCGCAAGCGCTTTGATAGGAGAGATATACATGCATTGTACGGAATTTTCTAGACTCCCATCTAAAGAACGACTAACTAAATCATCAATTACTGTTAGGAATGCTGTTAGAGTCTTACCTGAACCTGTGGGAGAGCATAGCAGTAGATGTTCTCCATCCATTATTTTGGGAATAGCGACTTTCTGTGGATGTGTGAAGTCTGGAAACTTATCTTTGAACCAATTACGCACAGGAGGACATAACTTTTCGAGGAGCTCTTCAGACTCCATCATGTCTTGTACATATTCAATCTTTGGCATTTAATATACACCGCGACCCGAAGCGTATCGACTGAGTACTTATAATCTTGGATTAATTCATCAAAACAACAATATGAATATTAAAAATCTGAAAATCACTGAAAACACGAGATAATCAATTTTTATTCCAATAAACTAAGGATGGCTTGAAAGGTGAACACTGATTCAAAGGTTCATTATATGACTGATGAGAAGCGTATTGAAAGACTTTCAGCAATGCTGAAGAGAAGAGGAATTGTACTTCCTGCTTTCGAGATATACGGCGGTGTTTCTGGATTGATTGATTATGGGCCAGTTGGGGCTTCAATCAGAAGGAGAGTGATTCAAAATTGGATAGAACATTGGACAATAAATGGAGATATTGTCGAAATAGATTCACCCACCATAACACCTGAAAATGTATTAGTAGCGAGTGGTCATGTTGGTGAATTCAATGATTTGATGACACAATGTGAAAACTGTTCTAGCGCTTTCAGAGCAGACCAATTGATAGAAGATTTTCATCCGAATCCTGATATTTTAGATTCAGATGAAATTGATAAAATCTTGATTAAAGAAAAAATAAATTGTCCGAATTGTGATAAACCAAAGTGGACCTCTTCAAAACCAATGAATCTGATGTTTGGTACAAAGATAGGGGCGATGAAATCTAGTAGACAAGCATACATGAGGCCTGAAACTGCTCAGGGAATGTTCATGCTCTATCCATCATTATATCGACATTTTAGGCAAAAGTTACCATTTGGAGCAATTCAAACCGGAAAGGGGTATAGGAATGAGATTAGCCCCCGACAAGGGATGATTAGATTGAGAGAATTTAATATGGCAGAGTTAGAATATTTCATAGATCCTGAAAATCCCCCTATAGTAGATCTATCTATGAAAAATGATAAAATTTCTTTGATTCCGGATCCAAATGGAAATGAACATAAAGAAATAAAAATGAGTTTTCAAGAGGCAATCAATAGTAATGTAATCAAAGATAGCACTGTAGGTTATTTCTTATCTAGAACATGGGATTTCTTGATTGGAGTAGGTATTATTCCTTCTAAAATAAGATTTAGACAGCATGAAGGTAATGAGATGGCTCATTACGCAGAGGATTGCTGGGACTGTGAAATTCTAGGAGAACACGGTTGGATAGAATGTGTAGGGATTGCAAATAGAACTTGCCATGACTTACTTTCACACGAAAAACACTCAAACTCAAGTTCATTGAGAGCTTGGAGAGAATTTGAAGAAGTGAGAGTTGAGAATAAAGAAATTCTATCGCCAAAGACTTCCATACTAGGGCCAATTTTTAGGGCTAAGGCAGGTATAGTTCTATCAGCGCTAGAAAACTTAAGCCAGTTACCAGATAACTTTCCATTTAATCTGGAACTGAGTGATGGTACAAGTGTAGAAATTACGGATCAAATGGTAGAAAAGAAAATGATTCGTAATAGCGTTGCAGGAGAATGGTTTACACCACATGTAATCGAACCTGCATTTGGAATTGATAGAATAATTTGGCACATCTTAGATCATGCCTATGAAGAAACAGAAAAGGAAGGAGAGAATTATAATTTACTCAAATTAAAAGAATCTGTGGCACCAGCAGATGTAATCGTTTTACCCTTATTTGAGAAAGATGGAATGGGGATTGCAGCAAGGAAACTAAATTCACAGATTAATCGAATTAAAGGAGTGAAATGTCTTATTGATTCAAGTAAATCAATTGGTAGAAGATATGCTAGAGCGGATGAAATAGGTGTGCCGTGGGCAATTACTGTCGATCATCAAACACTAGAAGATAGTACTGTTACAATAAGAAGGAGAGATGATCAAAAACAAATCCGAGCTAATATTGATCAACTATTGATATTAATAAACTCGAATGCAGTTTCAACTTTATTCTGAATAATCTTCAATAGGCGCCAACTGAAGCAACACTCGTGGCAGAGCACTTGGTTGAAGATTGGACCGAAAGGTACAGGCCAACTTCGATAGAAAAAATGGAAGGAAATGATACTCAATTAAGAAAAATCAGAACCTGGCTAGAACAATGGGACTCACCCAATCCGCCTCAGAAAAAAGGAATATTATTGTCAGGACCACCAGGTGTAGGTAAAACAACACTTGCGAAAGCAATTGGGAATGAAAAAGGATGGACTGTAATAGAGCTAAATGCTTCTGAAGAAAGAAATGCTGCGGCTATCAGAAAAGCCGCAACAAGAGGGTCTCAACATATTTCATTAGATCAATTCTCAGGGGATAAAAATGAGAATGGTAGAACACTAATTCTACTAGATGAAGTGGATCATTTAAGTGGGAGTTTTGCTGAACTTAATGATGAATCGATTGAGAAAAGAATCAG
>DAFS01000053.1:32616-42124 GCA_002495525.1 Euryarchaeota archaeon UBA89
AATCTTCTAAGAAAAAGTAAACAACCTGTAATTATGACCTGTAATGAGCCAATGAAACTGTGGGGTAGTGGTAGAAGTTGGAAGAAAAATAAAAATCGTGTGCTAAAACTTGCTGAACAAATAATATTCAAGAGAGTGGAAAAGATGCATATGCGAAAGATTTCTAGAAGAGTTTTAGATTCTGAAGGATATTCGATAGACCCTGAAGCACTTGAGGCACTAATAGGTGGAAATCCGGGGGATCTAAGGGCTTTAGTGAGAGATTTACAAGCAGTTTCAGTTATTTCAGGTGAGCATATTGATTTGACAGCAGTTAGAGACTTGGCCTCAGTAGCAGTGAGAGATTCTCAGATAGATGTTTTCAAGGCATTACAAGCGGTTTACAAGAGTAAATCTGGAAAAGATGCAGGTAAAATACTACTTAATTCAGATAAAGACCCTGACCAGATGATTTCTTGGTTTACTTGGAATAATCAAAGTGTATTTGATAATAGGGCATTGGAGGAATTAAGTACTGCAATGGTCAGTGCAGATAGGGCACTGGCTACCAAATACAAGAATAGAGCTTACAGATCTTGGTATTGGGGTTCTGTTCTATCCGCACAAGCAGCGGTTGCAATGAAGCCTATCGACTCTGCAAGAGATCCATTCATCACATATCCTAATTTCCTTAGAAGAGGGGGTTCAGGAATCAGAAGTTCGATAATTGATAATTTAAGTAAACAACTAGATACTAGTAAAGCATCTATCAGAGAAGAATTATGGCCCAAACTTTTGGCAGTTCATGATTCAGAAATTGGAGGAGAACCCATGGATTTATCTTTATCAAAGAAATTAAATTTAACTCTTGAAGACCACTTATCACTGTATGGTATTGCTAAGTCGAAGCCGATAGGAATGAAAATTATTGAAGCATTTAATGAAGAGATTGAGGATAATAACTATGATTTTGATCAAGATATAAAGTTTGATTCAGAAGAGAAAATTGAAGAAGAAAAGAAAGAACCTTCAGGTACTCAATTCACACTTGATTCGTTTTAATTAATGAGCATCAGACCAAGTTTTGGGGTGTAAAAGAACTAAAACAGTCAATAACTCAAGACGACCGAACCACATTAGAATAGACGTCCAGAATAGAGTTACTTCACCCATACTTGACCAAGTTGCAGTAGGCCCATATGAACCCAAAGCAGGACCGGTATTTCCGAGAGAAGATACTACTACTGATAGTACATCATCTAAACTCCAACTTGGTTCCAAGAATGAAATAAATAACATAGAAGACATTGCAAGTACTAACCAAGCACTTATCATCCCTAAAACAATAAACACTTGTTCTTCATCGATTACTTCTTCATTTACTCTCATGGCAATAACTTTCTTTGGCTGAATAATACGCAACACTTCTCTCTTGGCTAGTTCGAAAGCAACACGAATACGGAGTACCTTGAGACCCCCTCCTGTTGAACCGGCAGAAGCACCCACTATCATTAATAATAGTAAAACAAATTGACTGAAAACAGGCCATGTAGAAAAATCAGTTGACGAATAACCAGTACTCGAAATAGAAATTGCTTGGAATGCTGTATGCCTTAATGTCTCAATGAAACTGTACCCATAATTATCGGTTCGAAGAAGATTTACAGACATTGCTAACCATGCAACTAATACAATCAATAGATATACTCTTAATTCTTCATCTTTCAAAGCCTCTTTTGTTCTTCCCGCAAGGAAAAGGTGGTAAAGGCTGTAGTTAATACAAGTTAGTAACATAAAGATCATTATAATAGATTCAATCATTGCAGAATCAAACTCAGTAATTCCCGCATCAGTAGTACCAAAACCACCTGAGGCAAGAGTAGTCATTGAATAATTGACAGAATCAAAAAAAGACATATCGCCTACATAATATAACAATCCTAATTCAAATACGGTGAGAACGCTATAAATCAACCATAATCTCCTTGCAGTGGACTGAAGATTAGGTCCCAAACGAGACAGTGATGGACCTGTCAATTCCGCTCTTGCTAGATTCATTCCACCCCCTAAAATACTAGAAAAAATCATCAGACCAAGCATTATTACTCCAATACCTCCAAGCCATTGTGTCAAAGAACGCCAGAGAATAATACTTCTCTTTTGTTCTGCAATACAGTCCAAATCTTCACCGACCATATTTTCTAAAGCATTTATGCAAACAGGGCTTACCGATGAATCAATGACTGTAGCCCCTGTAGTAGTGAAGCCGGACATAGATTCAAACCATGAATACAATAATCCACGAGGAATTTCTATGAAACTCACTTCACCCAAGTGATAGGGGCCATAGAAGGTCCCTCCGAGCCAAAAAGGCATTGAGCCAAGTAAAATAATCGGAATCCAACCCAATGCTACAGAAGCGAAAGCTTCCCTATCTCTAACTCTTTGATGACTAGTATTTTTCTTTGACCTTATGATAAACCATTGACTGACAATAACTGCAATAATTATTGGGATTAGGTACGTCTTAATTGCATAATTTTGGTCTTCAGTGAAGAAACTGAATAAACCAACTAAAGATAGAGGGACGCAAACTACTCTAATCGTCCAACCTAATACTAAACCAATTACATCCCAACGCATTATTAGTTCTCCAAGGACCTCTCAACTTTCTTAATATCAGATTTTTCTAAGAAAATATAAATTTTATCCGACATCTCAAGATTTTCTACTTGACTTGGAATTTTGACCTCTACAAATCCTTCTTCATTAATCCTCTCAATCATCACAATCCTACAATCTATTTTATTTTCAGCATCAGAAATACTTCTACCGACCAAATTGTTTTCTGAACTTAAGGTAGCAGACATAGAAATTAATTCAGGAATTGTTGGTATTGATTGATAAGCACCTGGCACATTCATATGAATTGATTTCAGTACCGAGGTAACAGTCACTAGACGTCTACTTATTGGACGAGTCAATCCTATTCTTTGTACTGCTTCGACTAATGCCCTATCATTAAGAAGTAGACCTGTTCTTGAAACACCTTTATCCTTAGCTCGCATAGAAATTGCGATATTGAGATTATCATCATCTAGAGCAGCAACTGTAATATCTTGTTGATCAATTCCTAACTCTCTCAACAAATCTTCATCTTGAGGGTCTCCATGGATAACATCTAATCTTTTATTGATACCTATTTGAGAACCTACTAACTCATTTGCAAAATCTAAATTTGGCTCAATTACCACTACTTCAGAACCAATATCCAGATAATGTTTAGATAATTTATTTCCAAACTGTGTGGCACCGAAAATTGCCACTTGAGGTTTCTCGGGAATTTCCGGATCAATACAGCCAATTGCTTTAGTTATTTGTCCAAATTGAGATGTTGAGCGGGAAACAAAAACTAGAGTATCTCCTTCCATAATTACTTCATCACCTTTTGTTAATTTTCCACTACCTTCGGTTGAAGAAATCGCATAAATTGATGGTAGATCAACAAAAATATTTCCTGCTTCACCGGTTTTAACACCGATTAAAGCAGATTTTGATGTCACTTCTACCGAAGATATCCAAGAGTTATCTCCAAATGCAAGTATTTCATCAATTGATGGGGCGAGTAAACCTGCAGCTAATTGTTCAACGATCTCGTCAGATGCACATACAATATGGTCTGCTCGTGTCCATTTTTCAAGTGGTCCAGCACCTTTGTTTAAATTCATTAAATCAGGGTTACTGATTACTGCAATTGCAGTCAGCCCTGAAGCGTTGCGATCACCTACTTGCTCACTGTAGACTCTTTTAGCAAATGCACATGAAAGAAGATTGATTTCATCATTATCGGTTGCCATCACAATTATCTCAGCGTCATTAATTCCGGCTCTAAGGAGAGAATCCCTAGATAGAACTGAACCAGTCACTAATAGGCAGTCTAATGATTGAGATTCATTAATTGCGCTAGGATCAGGATCGATTAAAGCGACGCTTCTTTTTTCTTCTCTCAGGGCTTCAGCAACACCTCTACCTACCTCGCCAGCACCAGCGATAATTACTCTCATTATTTCACCTGCCTTAATATAACAGATATAATCATACTTATTCGACCATTCTAAATGTAATGATTAAGCAATATTTTACAATTTTTCGCTAAAGTTATTCATCACTATCAATATGAAGTAATTCTTCACTATTTTCTACTCTAACTCCACGAACTCTATTATTCGCTGCAATACGAATTTTTTCATCTTGGCGTATGGTTCTACGAAATGCTTTTGATGCGGCAGGAGTCATTCCTAACGGTAGCCATTTAGTTTGAGCAATTGGCCAGTAATAAAAAATTATAGTAGAGAAAAATATTATGATCAAAGGATACCACAAAATGAATATCGAACCAAGAATTAGTACACCCCTACATATAGTGCTGACATAAAATGTTTTGAAACGAGTAGAAGTTAATATTCCTACTCCTTGATAGGTAGAAATTAATGCATTCCCAAGACATGCGATTACTGCTAAAGAAAGAGCAATTGTTATAGAAACAATACCAAAGCCTGAAAAATCAGATCCTGGCAAAATAGGGTCAAATAATCTAACTATCAGGACAGAAGTAAACATTGCACCCATTCCAAGGCCTAGGGTCCATCCATAGGGCGTAGAAGCGCGTAAGTTGACTATCTTCGGCCTACCAAGCAGAAACATAACCAAAGCCGATTCCGATGTACCGATAATTAACGAAACAATAAATGCATAAATAATATTTATTCTAGCCTCAATTACTGCGAATTGTAGTATCATCTCATCTGATGCCACGGCAAAAATCATACCAGATACAATTCCAAACAAAAGATACTTGAAAGCACCAGCCATATCATAGAAGCCAGTCATTTTTGCAATGATTCCTCGCCAGCCAATGTAAACTCCGAGTAACCCTATTGCAAATGCAATTTGCATCTGGAGGAGTGGTATCTGAGTAACTGCCACGATTGGCGATAGGGTTCTACCTTTCAGTTCACCGTCTCCAATAACCTTCAAACCACACTAACATTACCCGAGGTTGTGGCACTCGAAGGGTTCAAGAATCGAATTCTTGGTTCTGTTGGTTTATTGAAGGGAAAAAGGAAGGTAGATGAAGAATCTGTTAAGGACCTTAGTCGTTCACTAAGAAGAGCCTTATTAGAAGCCGATTTCAATGTCAGACAAACCAAAGAAATTACAGAAAGAATCGAAAGAAGGATGTTAGAGGATGAAAAACCTCCTGGATTAAAATTAGAAACACATGCTATGAATCTAATATATTCAGAATTAGTTAGAATCCTAGGCCCTCCAAGAGAAATTAAACCACATAATGAAACTGTACTGATGGTAGGTCTATATGGTCAAGGAAAAACTACTACCACTGCAAAAATAGCAGACTGGTGGAGAAGAAGACATGGTGTTAAAGTTGGAGTTATTGAGGCGGACGTTCACCGACCAGGAGCATACCAACAATTATGTCAATTATTAGAAGGTACGAATATAGAAGTCTATGGAGAACCTGATGAAAAAGACGCTTCTAAAATTGTCAAGAATGGTTTGAAGAAAGTAGGGAATTCAGATGTTGTAATTATTGATACTGCGGGTAGGGATAGTTTAGATGATGAATTACGTCAAGAATTGATAAATATAGCAGAAATCGCTAATGCTACAGAAAGATTCCTAGTTATTGACGCCCAAGTAGGTCAAGCAGCTGGTAAGGTTGCACAGACATTCCACGATTTAGTCGGAGTAACCGGAACTATAGTGACGAAATTAGATGGTACTGCTAGAGGAGGTGGTGCGCTTTCTGCTGTAGCAACTACTGGTGCACCGATTGTATTCGTTGGAGAGGGTGAACAAGTAAAAGATTTAGAAAAATTCGAATCTGATAGATTTATATCTAGACTTTTAGGAATGGGCGATATTAAAGGATTAATTGATTTAGCACCAGGAGACCTTGATCAAGAAGAAGCAATGAGATTGGCGCAAAGGTTGATGTCAGGAAGATTTACACTAACAGATATGTATTCCCAAATGGAAATGATGAGTAAAATTGGTACAGTAGACAAACTTATGTCTCATCTCCCAGATACAATGTTCGGAGGAATGGGAGCACTTGGAAGAGGGCAGAAAAAGCAGATGCAACAGAATCTAGAAAAATATAGAGTAATTATGGATTCTATGACTCAGTTAGAAAAAGATGAACCATTATTACTAAAGCACAGCAGAATTAAGCGGATAGCCAAAGGTTCAGGATGTACTGAGAAAGAAGTAAAGGATTTAATCGGTCAATGGAACAAATCTAAAAAGATGATGAAAGGCATGAAAGGAGATAGAAAAATGCGACGGCAAATGCAGTCTATGATGAATATCGACGATACAGATTTTGAACTTGGGTGATTATTTGCAGCGCTTTTACGCAATCATAGGCCACAGAGCACCTAGTTCAGGGAAATTGAATCTCAATGATTTACCAGGTTCGGGAAGAATGGATGTCTTGGTTAGAGCCATTAATTCGACACTTTTCATTTCACATGGGATAAGGAATGATTCAGCAATCACTTTACATTTACAAGGCGGTGAAGGTCCAAACAGAAGAATCCTATTTGATGGTGCTACTTTAGCTGGAGTAAGGCCTGATGAAAGATCAATTGCAGGGCAAATTAAGGCTATAATGAAATTACCAATTCCTCCAGTAGGTCATTTTCAAGAAATTACTCAAGGAATTTCTCATTCCGGTGGAGACATAACAGATACTATTGAATCATGGAATAAAGATAATGTAGAAATCAATACCTTAGACATTAATGGTACAAAAATTACTGAAAAAAAGCTCGTTGATAAGATAGGTATTATCCTTTCAGATGATTTCCCTTTCGATGAGGCTGAAAAAAATATTCTGGGTTCATATCATAAAATATCATTGGGTGAAAAATGGTTACAAGGACATTCTTGTATAGCCATCACTCAATATGAACTGGATAAACTCTAACTTAGCCAGTATGGCAAACCGTTTTCATCTGATTTTGTAGCATCATCTAGGACCTCTCTGGTAATTCCTAGTGGATGATTAACTGGCCATGAAGAGATTGGAGATATGGCATATTCAGCAGAATTGACTGAAAAACAATCAGTGCCTGGTATTTCCTCATTTATTATTTCGGCTGCACCGACTTCAAATGCCATAGAACCATCATCTAATTCATGACTTTTTATTGCATTTCTATACCAACGAGAGCCTAAAGATACAGTATTGAAATCACCATTCCATCTAACTGGTGCATTAAGGTTAAGAAAGATATTTCCGAGAGCGAAATTAGCCCTTATTGATTCAGAGTTAGGACTCATTTCTATTATTGATTTTGAGCCATTTGTCCTAAGGAAATCTGATGGCACCTTAGGTAAAAAATCAAGACAAGATTGCATTACTTCTATCGCACCTTTAACAGAGTAATCGAAGTTACTATGCTCATATGTGGCTAAACTTACGGCGATTGATGGTAAACCATAGAGTGCACTTTCTCGTGCAGCAGAAACCGTTCCAGAATGCATGATATCGACTGAAATATTCGGTCCTTGGTTAACACCGGAAATACACATTGTTGGCATTAATTCAGGCTCTAAGATATGGATCCCACCATCAAGTGCTGCAATTACACAGTCACAAGGTGAACCATCTAAAGAATACATTTTCAGTGGTATATTTTGGTCCGATTGCAATTTATCCGCAATGTCTTGTCTATTTGCGACTTTGAGTTTTTTACGAACAGAAATGCGCATACCTGTAGCCGATTGTTCCGTAGATGGTGCTAAAACAAAAAGTGGGAATCCTTCAATATTTAGTTGTCTGATTAGCTCCTGAATTCCAGGGGCCTCAATACCATCGTCATTTGTGATAAACAATGTTGGTTTACTCATATCACTCCGAGGAACCATTAGTTCATGAAGGCGATTCATCGGTAGTTTGTTCATTCGCCTCTTCGATTTTCACTAATATTGCTCCAATTAGCATCATAAAACCTCCTATAATCGTCCAGATACCCAATGAAATTTCACCATTCCAGATATAGCCAATAAATCCTCCAATGACTGGCTCAAATAATAAAGCAATAGAAACTATTAGTGGAGAAAACCATCGTAGTACAGCGTTTATTCCCGTATGCCCGAGCAAACCAGGACCTAATGATAGGTATCCTACCCAAATTATCCAGCTAATGTCAATCCAACCAAATACTGAAACTTCTGGCACCACTTGAGAAAAACTGGTACCTTCAAGAATTAATGAAGTAGGAGTTAACCACAATGATGAAAGAAAAGTGACTGGAAATGCGTAAATGAATAAGGGCATATTCCTTTCAGATCTTAGATATCTCCCTGAAAAAAGATAGCCTACAACTGTCACTGCACCAATGAATGCAAATAAATTTCCTATCAAAGTTACTTCACCACCAGAATCAATATCTTTCAAAGTTATGGCCGCACCAAAGAAACCTATGGAGGCACCAAGAATATGTCCTCTTCTAATTTCTGAACCTAAAATAGGCATTAATAGAACTACAACTAATGGATGACTGGTGACAAAAAGAAGACTGTGTACTAAACTTGTATGATCTAATGACCATACCCAAGAACCAAAATGTGCTGCAAGAAAAATACTTGATAATAAGATAACTAGAATATCCTTCAATTCGAAAATATTTCTATCAGTATTGTATAATTGATAAAGAAAACCAGGTAATAGAATTAATGCCGTTCCTTGCATCCTCCAAGATGCACGAAGAATAGGAGGTACTTCTGTCATTGATTGAAGAACTGCACCAGCACTTGAAACTGCAAATAATGCTACAAAAAGTAGGACCCATGCACTTCTAGGCGTTGATACTTCTACGGAATTCACTACATTACCTCTGAATCTTGCAAAGGCTTCAAAGGCTTAACTTAACCTATGGATAAAGTCAATAGAGACATTACTAATCTAATGGTCTCTTGTAATTCTATAGCGTCCCATAGCTTCCATCCACTGAATTTCTCCACCAGACTCTAAATTCATTTCCGGATCTAAAGGAAGAATTAGTGTAGAGTAGGTTTTGCTATCCATAGCATGTACCTCTGTACCTTGAATATGAGTAATAATAGCAGAACCTTTCTCAATGACAGGAACATAGATGTTATCTGTAACAGTCCCTACATGGCTTCTTTTTTGGCCTGTGAAAATATCCTCTAATTCAATTCGTGCTTTGGCAGAACCATGCTTCCCAGGTTTTGATTTAGACATACTAAGAATTTTGTAAGCACTTTCTTCTAAAGCCACATAACGTCCAACTTTTAGTGTTCTAATTTCTACTCTATTGGTTCCTGGCATGTATATCAAACCAAGTGGTTAGACAGCACCTTATCAGTATTACCCGAAGTATTGCTCAGATAGAGCATAAAAAAATTGTACCTAAGCCGGGAGCAAAAGCTCCCGACTCAGGTTCTACGTCCGACTAAATTAGATTTAGTCGTCTCT
>DAFS01000022.1 GCA_002495525.1 Euryarchaeota archaeon UBA89
GAATCTTTGTCAGAATGATTGTCTAAGATTCCAATAAACTCAATATATCTATCACTTTCTGCAATTAATGAATTACAATTACCAAGGAAGCAATTATCTTGAATAATTAAGGAATAATAATTCTCTGGATTCCCAGGCGAAGGAATTGAATCAACCAAATCAGAATCTTCAATATTAGAAAAATCATCAACTACAATCATATCTATCAAGACATCATTAATACTTACGTCAGAACTTGAAAATAAACTAACAATCGCTCCTTCTTCTAGATTTCCGCCCCATTCTAATTGGTGGCTATCTTCTAAACTAATTATATCTCCATTATTATTAATCTCAAGAGTTAATCCAGAACAGCTAACTTTCAAGCATGAAGTACTGAACCAGAAAGGCCCTTCTAGAAGAATTATTTCTTCAAAGATTATATTTTTTTCTTCATTTTGGCCACCAACAATCATAATGGTTGAACTGATAAACAGTACAGTCATGAACAGTGCAGCGGTACGTCTCACATCTATCCGGACACGGCATCCTCTTAGAATGCTTCAAGCGAAATGCTTCGTCCGCAGTATGTATGGAAGAGAGGCCGCTGGCTCGTAGCGTAGTCTCTAGACAGCGTTTTGGACGTTTATTCAGCCTTGGTGACCGAAACTCACCCAGTTCTTGGACTCCAGCTATTATTCTGGGTAAAGATGATGAAAAATTATCATATTCTATAGCACCTTTTGAATATTATAGAGATTCTAGTAGTTTACCTGCTAAAATTTCTATAAAGACACGGACGAATCTTACATTACCTTTCGATCAGTTAGATACATGGGTTGCTAGTGAAGGATTAGTTCTTCCACCAAGTTTGGTCGAATCTAATTCTGGAGAATTTGGTTTTGGAAAAGAAGTATTACCGGTTTCTTGGCAATCTTTACATCATGATTTAAGTCTCAGTAATAATGATTTAGTACCATCGATTATTATTCTAACTGATGCTCCTCAATTAGCGAATCAAAAAGGATTATTGTCTGAGGCTATATATATTATCAGAACACGTTTTCCTTCTTCACTAATTTGGACACCAGGGATTGGTGGCCCAGATAACTGTGCAATTCTAACGTGGATGGGTGTTGATATTTTTGATCTAGGGAGATCTAGGCATGCCAGTTCTCTCGGAGTTATTTTATCAGAAAATGGGCCGAGAGAAGTTGAAGAGTCAATAGATGAGGATGCGTCTATGAAATATCAAATTCAATCCTGGAAAAACTCACTTGCAGCAACCAGAGTGGCGATTAGAGAAGGTAATCTTCGTGAATTAGTAGAAAAACAATCTATTTCTAGTCCAAGATCAGTAGAAAGGTTGAGGATTCATGATGCTAGAATGTCTAATTTAGATGGGGGTCAATCTGGTTTAGCAAGAATCAAAGGTCAATTTCATGAATTAAGATGTCACAGTTTTTCTAGTCGTAACGATCCACTTATCAAAGATTGGCGTAGAAGAGTATCTGATACGCACCAACCACCTTCTCACCAATCCAAAGTGATGGTATTATTGCCTTGTTCCGCAACCAAGCCTTATCGTCTATCAGCATCTCATAAGAGGTTTAGTCGTTCAATCACATCTAACACAATTCACGAGGTAGTAGTCACAGCACCACTTGGTTTAGTTCCGAGAGAACTTGAAGATATTTGGCCAGCTGCTAATTATGATATTCCTGTAACAGGTGAATGGGATATTGATGAACTGAAAACAATTCGTGAGATGGCTCATCAGTATATGTCTAGGAATAATTTTTCAAGAGTTTTAAATCATAGTGGAATTGATCTAGAGCATGAATCAATAGAGATAATTGATACTAGGAAGGGACTAACTGCAGGTTCCTCCGATGCTTTAGAATATCTTCAAAAAATGGTAGAAAAATCTGTTAATGACTTTTCCTTAGAAGATCCTAAGGAAAGTAAACACAGGCTTGGGAAACTCCGCGCTCTTTCAAGATTTCAACATGGTACTGATGAGTGGTTAGATGGTACAGGAATACAGGGACGACCCCCAATTTTCACAATACGTAAAGAAGGCAAACAACTAGCATTATGGAACCCCCGCCTAGGTCGTTTCTCATTTACTAAAGCATGCCTTCCATTATTAGCAGAAAGTAATAAATTCCCAATTGTTCATATTATACCGGAAATAGATTGGCGTGGTGATTTGTTTTCTTCAAATGTAATAGACTATCAAGGTAGTATCAGGATAGGAGATGAAGTATTAGTGTACCAGAATAATCAACTTATTGGTTCTGCTCGAGCTGAAGCTGCTAGTTGGGAATGGCCAAATGGTCCCAGTAGATTGGCCCGTGCTCAACACAGATTGTAATCGGAATTGGTTGTTTGAGTTTGCGTAGCGATTAAAGAGGGGCAGCAAGTCGGCCGGCTACCTGAGGTCTTCATATGGCACGCATGCACAGCAAAGGAAAAGGAACTAGTGGGTCTTCAAAACCCAATAATGATACAGCCCCTTCATGGTCTGAATCAGACAAAGGGACAGTTGAGGAATTAATATTAAAATATGCTAATGATGGGCATTCTTCTGCAAAAATCGGGTCTTTACTTAGAGATATTCATGCTGTACCAGATGTCAGATTAGTAATGGGTGAAAGAATTTCGCAGACTCTTTCACGTAATAATTTAGATTCTACATACCCTGAAGATATGATGAATTTAATGCGTAAAGCATTGAGCCTAATTGATCATCTTTCAAGTAATAAGAAAGATTTACACAATCGTCGCCAATTAGAACTTTGTGAATCAAGACTCCGCCGTCTTGCAAAGTACTATGTTCGAACTGGACGTATATCTTCAACATGGACATACAAACGCGATCAATTGAGATTGATGGTTGAATGATTCTAATGGATAAGATTTCTAGTAACCCCCCATTCGAAGTATTATGAGACTACTAGTTGAAGAGACCCAGTTTTCCTTAGTTTCAGAAATTTTATACTCTGCTTCGAAAGAAATAGCAAGGTTGAATGAACCATTATTACTACTCTGCTTACCTACTTTATCTTCCTCATTTTCCATGGCAGCGATAGAATCATCTTTGGTAGATAACGGAGTAACCTATCGTAGAAAATTTTCTATCGACGCTCCTGAAAATTTACCCTGGATTAAAATAATTGATGATAATTCAGAAATCACTTCACTTGAAACTAACCCTTTCAGATTAACAATATCAACATTGATTGTTGATGGATTAATAAGTCATAAAGGAGATTCTAGAAAAGGTCCATTGACCTCAGTTGCACAAGCTCATGCTCTCGCCCAATTAATTTCTCCAAATGGTCACAGGACACGTAGATTACGTCCATGGTTAATCTCAGGGAATTGGATTAATTCTGCTATGGATAATACCTATGACCCCCTTTATTCAGCATTAAGGGATATTCTTTTGGAGGAAGGAATAATCAAGGTAGTCCCAATACCAGAAGTTCCTGAACCAAATATCTCAGAATATGAATGGATAGATGAAAATGCTTTAAATGCGATTTCTTCAAGGTGGATAAGTCTTGATTTGGAAGGTAAAGCCAGAGTGTTATCAAACTTAGTTAGAGATTCATTAATCAGATCAAAGCCATCTACTTCTAGATTAGAAGAAATTGTTTGGCATTGTGTGTTGGCACCTGGGTGGTCAACAGATTTAGCAGGGCAGATATCGTCTGCCAGATTACATTGGGAAGAAAATAACTCAAATGTTGCTTCTAGCAAAGTCATTGATAAATTGATTAGAGATGGTGTTTTATAATCACTCTTCAATTCTAAGCATTACTTCACACCCAGTACATTCTATCCTTAATGGCCTAACTTCTGATTCAACAGGATTACTTGTTCCGCATGCCGGGCATTCGATTGTAGGTAATTTTTTCCTTTTACTTCTATCTCTATTTAATTTCGGAGATACAAGTGAAATTGGGAACACCAACAAAACACTGGAGGCTACAATTGCAAGAACTATCTGCATTGGCATACCTAATACATAAATTACTAACGATAATCCTCCTAAGGATAACACAGAGATTAGAGACGGTGCGCTGCTTCTATTTCTGGTCAGGAATAATCCCATAGCTATTGCAATACATAAGGCGAAAACACATAGCATCGCTGAAATTAGTGGGCTGAACGCCATATTCCCAGATGGTAGAAATTCTATTCTAAAATTCTCATCTACATCGATATTATCTTGATTAATATTAATTGATTCTAAGAATATCCATCTTCGATGTTCGAAATCAATATTCTCGGCGGAAACAGGGCCTAAACCTGCTAGCATAGATGTTTTAATCTCTAAATTAATATTAACTTCATCCCAATAATTGTTTGAGGGATTACGAATGAAATTCTCAATCAAAAGTTGTCTTTCATTATTAATCACAGAATAAGAAGTTTCAATCTTAATAGTTATTTTTTCAGCAGCAAAAGACCTTGTCCCTCCCATGTCTATTTGATATTCTGTAGGTCCTAAATCAATAGGATTAATTCCTATAATCGATTCAATATCTAATGATAAACCATTTTGCATAAATGACCTCATATCAGAAGATGAACCGGTAATATGAGATGTTAATGCTAGTAATTCATCATCGTCGACTTTACCATTATTCCTATGCGATGTGGCAACAGAATCTGAATACGAATTTAAATTTTTCCACCAACTATTTGAGTCCAAACTAGAATTACCAATATTATCCATCCCCCATCTCATCCATTGTGACATAGCACTGTCAAAAGAAATTTCAATATCCTTTACTATTATATCTCCTTCAAATTTCATATCTATTTCAACACTGATTTCAGAACCACTGTCTCTTAGAGGTTCTGAAGAGGGATAGTAACTTCCTCCACCTCCATTATCTTCATCGACATTTATATTGTGATTTTTTGAAGCAGAAATTTCTAACCCTGATTGTGGAGACAATATGAAGTCAGTGGAATATGTGCCGCTATCAGTATCTTCAGGCATTTCCCAGACAAACGTTACTTCAACGCCTGATTCAAGAGGAGTTGCAATAGGGCTCAGAGTTAATGGAGTCCCTTGTAATGTGAAACTACCACTCGATAGAGACCACATTTCTCCTCCAAATCCAGAGTTCAATATTATTGGGAAATATACAAGTCCTGAAGTAACACTAGCCTCTTTAATTTTGATATCCACTAATGGAATTTTCCCAGTGACTTTCCCTTTGGAATCTTCTGAACCCCATTTGAAGGTCAATCCTGCATCTTGTGTGGGATTTGAGAAAAGTAAACTATTAACAAAAAGAGATACTTCCAATTTATCTCCGTCATTTATTGTTCCTGAGGAAACTTGTACATTAATTTCCATATTCCCTTCTGCATTTAGAAATGGCTCTACTCCATTGAGTCCAGAATTACCTGAATAAAACGAACCTCCGATCCTGATATCTAAAGTAGCATTTATTGTTACTCCCACTGCGCCCTCGACTAAGTAAGGGATTGTGAAAGTCCATGTCTCTGCAGGATAATCTCCTTCGGTCCCCCATATTATTTCCCATGATCCTACCTCAACTTCTCCTTGTTGTAACCCTGCTGTGACGGTGGCTTCTTGTTCATCTGAAAGTTCATTTTCGAATGGTGAAAGCTTACCGTTAGAAGATTCATCTAATAAAAATAGGTCAAAACTTGTATCACTACAGCAAGAAGTATCTTGGCCTCCAGCATCTTGTGCGTTTGCGGGAGCAGTGAAAAAAGAAAGCAACAATAGTCCGACTATGGTCAAAGACCTAGTGGCCAAGTGCCCGTTCATGAACTCCTGTGGTTTACTTATTAGACTTCAATGCGACGCTTAATAGATACAAATTACTACAATTTAACCTTATTATTTACTTATCCATGTAACCAAAGTAGTTTGATTATATCATCATCAATAGATTCGATTTTAGCATATCCCACTCTCTCTAATTGAACTATATTATTTTTCATAATTTGAATATCTTCTATTACGCCTTCTTGTATAATTATCTCATTACCATTTGGTATAGTCAAAATTGCTTTTTTACTAATCGATTTTGGAATCCAATGTACAATAGATCTCTTATCATTACGGTCTAATGATTGAATAATTCCTTCGGACTTTCGAACTTCAATATCTGCGAAATCTTTCAGTCGTATTTCTTTTTTTTCTAAATCTTTTTCTTCAACATAAATCTCTAGGTCTTCTATATTCCACTCTCTATTCCCCTTAATTTTATTTAGTGGATGCTTATTTAGAATCAATTTTATTGGTATCTCAATATTATTCGCATTTAATATTATTTTTTTAGGATCTCTGACAAAAACCCTTCTTTCACATTTTGAATCAATTTTACTGGAATTGAATGACTCAATTGTTTGTAGAGATACTGAAATATCTTTTTGCGTCAATCCAAGATCTATCCAAAAATCTTTCATGGCCTCGGAATCAAAACCTCTTCTTCGGAGAGCTCTCAGTGTTGGTAATCTTGGATCATCCCATCCAGAATAATTTTTATTTTCGATTTCTTTTCTCATACCAGATGTAGAAAAACTTCCAAACTCATGAATCTTTACTCTGCCCCAATACATGGTTTCCGGATATTCCCAGCCAAAATGATTGTACAGTAAAGTTTGTTTCCTAGTGGAATCCATCAAATCTTTACCTCGGATGATATGGGTAACCCCTTGTTCATGGTCCTCTATCGCACTTTGGAAGTCTAATAGGGGCCAAACTTTGTATTTATCACCAACCATTGGATGGTGAGAATGTTGTATTCTTAACGCGGGCCAGTCTCTGAGTGCAGGATTGGGGAGATTCATGTCTGTTTTTACTCTTACAACTGCCATTCCCTCAGTAAGTTTTCCGTTTACCATTTCATTCCAATCTGAAAGATTTTCTTTAGATTCTTTCTTTCTACATTGGCATTCTTCAGAGTTGTCCCTTAATTTCTTAAAATTTTCAGCAGAACATTTGCACACATAGCCGAATCCTTCATCAAGCATTTTAACTGCATAACTCAGGTATATTTCCATTCTTTCAGAAGCCCTAACTATTATATCTGGATTTTTTCCAGTCAACCACTTATAATCTTCTTCAATCCAACTATATGCTTCTTTTATTGGAGGTTTAACTTTAGAATCTGTATCGTCAAATCTTAAAACCACTTTTCCGTCATAAATTTTAGCATACTCCGAATTAATTGTAACTCCTCTTGCATGCCCTAATGTTAGAGGTCCGTTAGGATTTGGTGCAAATCTCAAAATTACTTTCCCACTGACTGCATTAGATAGATCTTTCAAACCAGTTCTTTTAATTTGTTTTTGTCTATTTAATGCCTCTGGATTAGTATTCTCCAAAATTCCACGAACAGCCTCAATGCCTTCATTTTTAGCCAAATAATTAGCATTTTCAACTTCAATATCGACCAATTGTTTTAATTCCCTTGCTCTACTTCTAAGATCAGATCTTTCTCCAAGTATTCTTCCTAATACAGAACCTGACTGCCCCGCTCCATTGTATTCTACAGCATTTTGCAGGGCATATTTTCTAACAATATTTTCGATTTCAGAATCCCATTCTGCCGCCTCAGTCATATTATCATCCTCACCACTAGACTACTGCATTTCACTATTTACCAATCATTGATTGATGATTGTTTACTATTTCCCTCAACTATGCTTCTTTTCGGTATAGGTTTTTGATTCTCTTTGACCCAAGCGTTTTCTATTGTAGTCCAGGACCATCTCAAATATTTATTTGGATATTCGCCTTTAATTAAATTTTTAATCGCAACTCTAGTTTTTGGATCTGAAGGATACCCGCTACCAATATCCAAATCCAGTAATTTCCCTATTTTTTCAATCTCTTTATCTCTGTGGACTTTGGCAAGAATACTTGCAGCGCCAACTAGTATATTCTCAAAATCCATTTTATGTTTTGATATAATCGACCATTGATTCCAACTCGAACCTAATGATGAACTAACTCTATTTTCAAATCGTTGCTCATTGGTGTCACAAGCATCCAAATAAATCTCACCATTATATTTTTCAGTCTTTGTAGCAACAATTGCTTCTTTGAATAATTCTACTTCTAGTTTATTCAGATTTGTAATCTCTCTTTCCTTGTCTATTCTGGAGGCACTACAAGTTATTAATCCAATTTTCCATTTCCTTTTCTCTGCCTGTAAATATATTTCTTCAGCCAAGAGAAATCTTTTGTTCTTAGTTAATGATTTAGAATCTTTAGCACCAATTCTTGATAAAATTTCTATATCGGTACTTGGCATTCCTAAGGCACAAACAACTAGTGGCCCTACAGCAGGACCTCTTCCTGCCTCATCAACTCCTAATTGATACATTTACTCCTCATTCTTTCTTTTACCTAATTTCGATAGTCTTGATTCAAAAGCATCTTCATTTAGATTAGAGTTCTGTGGATGTATTTCTTTTTCGATAGAAATATCATCTGCCAATTCTACAATATCATCTAATGCATCTTTAGTCATTGCTTTATCTAGAGAGTTACTAGCCATTTTAATATCAAACTTAGAACTAGAATTATTCTTAATAGATTCTTTTTGTTTCGATTTACTCATAAAATCGGACTTAAAACCTCTAGAATCTATGGTTTCACTTTCTACGAAAACTTTTGTCTCTGGTTTTTTAATGAATTTTGACATCCATTCGCCTGCTGTTTGTTCATCTTCTTCTAAAGGTAATCCCAATCTTTTCCTATCTTGTTCTAATCGGTATTGAATTGCTTTGACTACACCAATGCTTCCGAAAATAATTACAACTAGGCTGATTATCACTGTTTGCCATACTCTGAAGAATTCAACAATTTTTGAACCCCCCTCCTCATTCGTATTTTCTATTGTTTCTTGAAATAAATCTCTTTCTTCAGTAATACTTTTTTCAAAAATTATTCTTGGATCTCTAATTGATCTAGCTTCAATTAATAGTGTAGGCCCTTCAAGGAAAAACATATCTTCAGAAATTTCATCATAGGAAATATTCATCCATGCTGTAAAATTAATTGAATCCCCTACCTCGACATCTAAAACCTCAAACGAACGTGGGTTGTTAGAACTCTGCTCTTCCGCCTCTGGTGGTAATTCTAGCTCGAAGTCGGTGAATATATTACAATCTAAATTAACAACTATACCATCATTAATATTACCTTGATTTTCCATTGTCCATCGAGCTGAAATATTTACCGTTCTTTCTTCATAATTATAATCATGTAAATAATCTTCATTTATCAAATCCCAGCTGAAATAATCACCAACAGTGACATCAAAAATTACTGTTTTAGGGCTCCACCCATCGACCCATAATTCGACTGTTATTTCTGTATTTTCACCAGAAAGGGCTCCCTCATTTACTGTAGCGTTCAGATAAATTTGATTTTTTATCTGACCTGGGTCTAAACTAATTACATTTTCACTTATTTCTAGGGCTATCCAATCAGGAGTATCCTTAATATTCAACTCAAAATCATAAGGAATATCTCCTGTATTTTCTACAATTAATTCTGTTCTACAACTATCGCCCGGTTTAGTTTCGAATTGACAATCTATGTTGTTTAATTCTAAGTTCCCTCCAGATCTAGGGACTATATTTACTCTCTGTGTTACATTAACTGCCTCTTCAGGACTTGCTGTACTCCAAACTTTAATTTCAAAGAATATAGTACCTGTAATTAGGTATGGTGACTGAATCTGAAATCTAATTTTTCCAGTTTCATTAGGCCACATTGAATTCATTTCCATTTTATCCTGTATGAATACATTCCAATCCTCTAATGCAAATGCTTGCGAAAAATCTCCTAATATGCTTCCATTTTCATCTATTGGTCTTACGCTCACTGCAATATCTCTTTGCGTATTGCCCAGATTTCTTGCAGTCATTTCTATCGTTGCTACATCATACGGAGAAATTGAATAAGTCCCCCCTCCTTCTACAATTTCAACACCATGGAAGTAACCATATTTCATTGAAAAATTATACCAATCAATACTTCCGGTATTATTAGATTTTATCTCCATTGAAAATTGGTGTAATGAGTTCGCTAGAGGCATTCCATTTTCTGTAACAGGTGCTGTGATTGAGAATTCTGCCCATTCAGTAGTATCTGATAATATTTCAAAATCAAATCCGTTTGATGAATCTGAAGAATATTCCCAATCAATTAACCAATCATTAGGGCCATTAATCTTAATATTTACTATATCATTATTTTCTGCTAGGTTTGAATAATTCACATTTAAATTAATTAGAGCACCAGGATCGATTGCGAAAACTGAACCTGAATCTGGCCCAAATTCTACACCTGGCCCCTCTTCAATTTCAAATGGATATAGGTATCCAGGAGTATTATTAAAAACAGTATCTGCCGCTACTTCTTGTAGTTCTAGAGCTCTTTCAAAGGATATTCCATCGGGGAAGTTTTCTCCAACTGGAGAATCTCCAGTAATTACTGCATGTAGGACACAAGATGTAAGATAAGTACCATCTAATGATGGATGCGACCCATCAGAGTAGAGACTTGAGAACGAGTTTTCTCCTTGTGATGGATCTATTCCTGTAACATTAACTTGATTGTAGATATTTTTGAATGCAAGGCCAGCAGGTGCGATGAAAACAGGTTTTTCAACTGTAGTTGTATTTTCAAGATACATTTCATAACCTTGCTGAAGATGTAGTTGCATAGTTAAATAATCGGGATTCCTTTCAGTATTTGTCCCCTCCATTCTGCCCCAGGTCATCAGTAGAATTGTTTCTCCTCCTTCAGAATTTATTCTTTCATTTAGGTCTTTAATAGCATCCTTACTCTCTATCCAAAATTCAGAACTAGTTGTGAATGATGGTACCTGACTTTGTTCTTGTAGAACCACGTAATCATGACCCTCAGAAAGCTTCTGGTTTAATTCACTAGTTAGTTGATTCGCATCATCTGAATGTTGAGATAATCTCATGCCTCCTCCAGTCACAGATTCAACATCCGAATTTTGTCCCGAATCATCTAATATAGTTTCTAATTTTATATTCAAATCATTATGATCGGTATAAGAATTACCGATTAGTAATATATCCAAAGTTATTTGATTTTCATGGCCTTGTTCATGGTCTTTTGAAATAGTACTCATTTGCAGATTTAATGTATCATTATCTACAAAAAATCCTACTTGTATTAATATTAAGGCTGCAATAAACACTGCCGCGAAACCTCGCCTCATATCGCATCCTGAGTGTTCTACTCTTTGATTATCTCGCTGTTTTGTTCAGAAAACAGGGAAGCGTTCAAGTCCTTAGTCGCTACTGTCAGTGCATGGCGCCCATATGGCCATTCAGAAAGAAATCTTCTGGGAGGGAGAAATCTTCATCAATTGAAGAAAATATTGTAGTAGAATATGAAAGAGAAGTTAGAAGTGAGAAAAAAGAGGAAAAAGATCGCTCACACCTAACAAATAAAAATTTTATTGATGCTATGACTTTACTCTCAGATGAGACTAAATGAATGTAAACTAAATTACAGGATCGGATATTTTCCTACCTAGTGCATCTACATCGAATTCTCCTGCTTGAATCGGAACTCTCAAACCAAATTCGAATGATACTTTGGGGTCAATTTCTCCTATTTGTCCCACTTCGGTGTCACCAATCATTACTTTGGCACCTCTTCCCTTTATCCAAGGACCCTCATCCTGATTAATCCCTTCCCACTTCACTTCTGTAAGATTAGCTCCTAGGTCTCTAAGTAACGAACTAGCAATACCTTTTGCCGCAGAAAATCCTCCTCCAACCTCTGCACATGCCCATGAAAGACGAGTTTTATTTTCCGAATCTCTAACTACGTCTCCTAACTCATGTACTCTTTGAGGTAGTTCATGATGTCTATTTGCTGCTAAGAGATTTAGTAATGATGGAAGAATATATTGCCTCAACATCGTATGCTCTTTAGTAATAGGGTTTGAAATTATCGTACTTTTATTTTCCTCACTCCACCTAACTCTTTCAAACTGGTCGCGTTTATTCGATAATGTTAGGCTTTGAGTTTCTTGTAATCCCAATGCACATAGACTAGAACTAATCCTTCTCTTCAGGTTAGAAGATGGTAAAGGAATTGCATCCAAATGTACCTCTGATAACTGTTCTGGTAGATTTCCATAGCCATATCCTATGGCAATATCCTCTACGATATCAACTGGATGCATAATGTCATTCCTCCATCTAGGCATTGAAATAATGTGCTCTATTTCACCCACTATACAATCTGCCCATTTCTCAATTTTATCTGGTCCATTAGTCACAGTTCTAGTATCTACTAACTCTCCACCCATTTTTTTAATTGAGTCTCCAATTTCTTTTTTGCTCAATTCAATTCCTAGAATATTTCTTATTAATCTGTTAGGAACTTTATGACATTTCGAATCACCCCTAGGGGTAGTTAATAATTCTTGATTCCAATTTTCAATTTGAATCGATTCAATAACTCCTCCTCTTTCTGCAAGTGATAAGCATATCAAAAGTAAACATGCCTCACAAGCCCTTTCATCCCATCCTGTCACATCTATGAAAAAATCTCTTGTTTGCTCATTAACAGTAGTATGGTCTCCGTTTATTATAGGGGGGAACGAAAGAACTCTATCTTCAGAATCTATTATGACCGGAAATTCGTCCATTTCAGACATTAGATGAGCATATTCTTTACCTTTAGGGTGTAATTTCAATATATTCTCAATACTCATTTCCTTTTCTTCTGCCAATGGAATAAACTTGTATTTTTTATCAACAGAAATTACTTTGAATGGCGGACTTAATTTAGATAAATCATGAACTCCAATTGAAGCAAATTTTCTTTTTCTACCCAGAGTTAGATGTAATTTTTCTTGGTGATCCATTAATGATTGAATAAAATCATCCTTTTCACTATGATTAGTTCCGTTATCAACACCTCTGACTACAGCTCCGAGAATGACTGGGCGTATATTTTCTAACGACTCATCGACTTCTAGTGTGATTCCTCCTTGTTCTATCTTAAGATTTGGAGAATCGTTTAGACCGTTCAGAAAGGCCCTAGCTGCTCTGGAAATAGTTTCGTGACTTAGTAAATCTGTTCTATCAGGGAAAATTTCTATTTCAATTCCTTCTTCATTATTTTCTTCTACCACACAACCTATCGATGGCATTCTTTTTTCCCAATCCTTTGAATCATATTTTGTACCATTAATCTTGTGAAGATATTCTAAGATACTATGATTAAATTTTAGTGTCGGCATAGTGTCACCTAGTTTCCAAGCCACATTGGAAGTGGTCTATCATATCCAATTAATCTTAGACCAGAAATAGCAGCAGTATCATAATCAATCGCCCGTAAATTTCTTCGAGTAATCTCATTCAGATTCTGAACACCTAAATCTGACATCCAACCATTAATACTCGATTTCAGCCAGACAAGATTTTCTTCTAACTTCTCATCATTATTTGGAGCAACAATCAATGAACAACCGGCACCTTTGGCTATGATAAAATCCTCCGCAGTCGGATTCTCATCTAATTTAATCAATAAATGTCTACCCTGTTCCTTAATATTCATTGCTCTTGAAGCTAAACCAATCCTAGGTAATGCAGCAGCAGCTCTGCTTCCACCGGGAGTTGCAGCATTGATAACTGCCCCATCCAAATCTAAATCGATAATCATTCTGAGTAAATTTTCTACTCTATCCACTCTATCTCTTAACATCACAAGAGATTTTTTATTTATTTTACTTCTTAAAGACACAATTAATGACTCTATTTCAGCATCATTCATTTTAGGTAGTGACTCTAAGTTCAGAACTATTCCTGAGCATTTAGGTAGATGTTCGGAAACTTTAACGATATTTTCTCGATCTATAATTAGTAAATCAGTTTCTCTGGGTGAATCTCTCACTAAAAATGGTTGTTCGGATGACATTTGTCCATCAGAGGATGTGACATCTTCTCTCTCAATAAGCCAAGGAATCGGGAAAATAACTCCTTCGTCTTCATCACCATCGATTGTTTTTAGTATTGTTTCACAATCTAGTTTTTCATGTAATAATTGATTATTTTTTCCTGAAGGTACTAGTAATATTTTTTCTAAACCTTCCATAATACTAATTTCTGGGTATTCAAAAACACTAGATTCCTTTTCTGAGGGTATAATTACTAAAGCGTCTTTATTTATCGATAAACCGAGAGGCTCTAAGTGTTCAGATATTTCTAAAATTTCTTTTGGTTTTATTTCTCTAATATCTGAACCACTCCCTGCTGAGGGACAATTCCCTGCGACTATTACTTTACCCCCAGTCATTCCTATTCCTGGCTCTTTTCCAACTGAACCTAAAACTATTATTGTTCCTCCAGACATTCCTGCTCCCACTCTTTCTCCTGCATGACCACGAACCAGAATAGTGCCTCCTTTCATAGATTCACCTGCGAAATTTGATACTGAACCTTGGACATTAATTCTCCCTCCTTCCATATTAGAGCCTATTCTATCTCCTGCATCCTTTTCGATAATCAATCTCCCATCTTCCTGAAATGCTCCGGCCATTGACGAACATCCACCTTGAATAGTGAGGTTTCCTCCCCTATTCATTGCTCCACAGCATTCACCTAAGTTTCCTAGTAGTAAAACTCTAGATTTTTTTGGTAGATGAGTTATAACGCCGATTTCACCATTTTTAGGTTTCTCATCTCCATTCCTCCCCCATCCAATTCGTACTAATAGGTCGCGTTCCAATGCTTCTGCGAGCATTTTTTCAAGATCACGATTTAATTTAATGCTCTTAGCAGTGACCTCGCGCATAACTATCATGACTCTGAGGGTGTATTTAGTCTTGATTCTGACGGCTTGAAGGCCAATCATAGTATTAAATTTTTAAATTAAGTTCATAGTCGAAAAAGGGTATATTGATAGAGTTTCTAGTCGGGCATGTTATTGTAAAGGGCAGTTAGTGAGATTATGAATACAATTAAAGTTGCAATAAATGGTTTTGGTACTATTGGCAAGAGAGTAGCAGATGCTATAGATGCTCAAGAGGATATGGAAGTGATAGGGGTTACTAAAACAGGGCCGTCATTTGGGTGCGGACTTGCTAAAAAACGAGGCTTCCCATTGTTCTGTACATTTGATGACCAAGAAAAAATAAACTCTTTTTCTGAACAAGGCTATGATTGTAAAGGAGGTTTATCGGATTTGTTATCTATTGCGGATGTTGTAATTGATTGCGCACCTGGTAAAATGGGAGCAGATAATCTACAAAAATATCAATCTGCAGGAGTCAAGTATATGTTTCAAGGTGGAGAAAAACACTCTTTAACAGGTTTATCTTATACCTCTTGTGCAAATCATTCGCAAAATCTCAATGCTCAAGGCACACGCGTAGTTTCATGTAATACGACTGGTCTCTCAAGAACGTTAGTTCCTCTGTATGATCATTGTGGCTCTCTGAAAGTTGAGTGTACGATGATTAGAAGGGCTGCTGACCCAGGAGATTCTAATAAAGGTCCAATTAATGCAATTAAACCGGTTCTAAAAGTGCCTAGTCATCATGGTCCAGATGTAATGACTGTTAAGCCAGAGATTGAAATTAACTCCTTAGCGGTTGCAGTACCTACAACTTTAATGCACGTTCATTCGATTATTGCGGATTTACCTGAGGGTCATGGTTTAACCACTGAATCAATTATTAAGATGTGGAAAGATTCTCCTAGAGTTATTGTTATGAGCGGTAAAGATGACAGAATCCCTACTACTGCAGAAGTGATGGAAATGGCTAGAGATATAGGTAGGAAATGGGGTGATTTACATGAAATATTTGTATGGGAAGATGGCGTTAAGTTGGTAAATAATCGATTATATTACTTCCAAGCAATACACCAAGAAAGCGATGTGATTCCAGAAAATGTCGACTGTGTTAGAGCTTTGATGGGTACTGAAGAGGATTGGAAAACCAGTGTCGCAAAAACGGATTTAGCCATTTCTGCCTACTATGGTATCTAGAATCTTTGATTAATTTTCGATTCACCAAACGTTAACGGTCAAAAGGGCTTAATGTGTCGCAGGCTTGCTATGACTGCTGTGAAATCGATTTTCCCAATCCTTTTGATTCTAATACTTTCATCTTGGTCAGGCGCGGTTTCTGCTTTTAGTGAAACTACAGAATCCAATATAAATTCTGATCACCAAGTTCTTTCAGAGAATAGTAAATGGAGTAAGTTATCTATTGTTTCTGAGTCTGATTATGAATTGAATGATTTCTCTGGAATTATTCATTCACCCTTTGGAGATTTTGATCCTTTGAAAGATCCGATGCCTCTAGGTCCAGAGAACTTATATGATTCATCAGCAATTTTACGTACAGGATTAGTAATTATCCAGTCAAATAGTGTGGACATGATTGATTTAATAAATTTAATAGATTTTTACGAATATCCAATTATTGACACAATTCCAGATTCAGCTTTGATAGTCAGGTTACCCATAGAAGATATTTTCACTTCAATGTCTATTTTAGAAAAATCTCCTTCTGTTCGTTGGGTTGAAGGATTGCCAATTGCTTGGAGAGTGTCGCCAAATCTGGTTGATTTTTCTGGACGGGGTGGTCTCTCTCTTGATTTAGATTTAACTCTAACATCTGACTTAGAAATTAATGAATTGTCTGAATTAGAATCTGATATGAGGCGCATCTCAGATAGTTCAATAACAAGAAATACTTGTGATATTAATCTATGCCAAATCAAAGGAATTGATGCAACATGGTTGCCTATTTTAGCAATGGATGGTAGGATACTAAGTATCGATGAATCTTCAATTATTTCAATACAAAATAGCAATGCCAGTGAATTAATTGGTGTGAATTTTGCTTCAATAATATCTAATTCTAACCTTAATGGTAGTGGGGAGATCTTAGCAATATCCGATACTGGAATAGATTCTGATCATGGTGATTTTAATGGTAGAATCAGAGCAATTTATGATTTGTTTGGTCCCGATAATTCATATCAAGACAGAAATAGTGGTCACGGGACACACGTAACATCGACACTACTTGGCGATGGTTCGGGAGATTCAAATTCTACTGGTATAGTCCCTGCTGCTACATTTCACTTCTATCAATTAGAGGCTGATAGTTCTGGAATCTTGGCAAGATGGGGTTCTCTATACGAAATGTTTGCACATTCTTATCAGCAGAGTGCCCGTATTCAAACTAACAGTTGGGGCAATATTAATCTTGTAGGTGAGTATAGTTCTGATTCTCGCTCTGTAGATTCATATTTGGTAGATGAACCAAGTTTCCTTGCACTATTCTCTGCTGGAGATTTGGGTATGAATGGTTACCAAAGCATTACTCCACCGGGTACAGCAAAGAATGTTCTGACCATTGGGACCTCTACCACTGGATCATATGGTAGTCCACCAGCTGGTGAAGTGTACTCATCATCTTCTAAAGGAACGACATTAGATGGTAGAATAAAACCAGATTTAGTTGCTCCTGGGGTTATGATATGTTCAGCTCAAGCCGAAGAAGCCCAATTTGTAGAGGGTGATAGTTGTTCATCATCAACACATGCTGGCACTGAAGTCCCTCTCTACATGACACTCAATGGCTCCTCTATGTCCACTGCAGTAGCTGCAGGTGCAACCACTATGGCCAGACAATTTCTCCGTGTGAACGAAGGCATAGTAGAGCCTCGTTCAGACTTAATACGTTCAGTCTTAATTAACGGAGCAGACGATTTGGGGGTTCCTGATATTCCAAATGCTTTCGAAGGATGGGGGCAAATAAATATCTCAAACAGTCTTTTCCCTGAGTATTCTGGCATGGAATTAGAATTATTATATGATGATTCTAGGGAATTGAAACCGGGACATTCTTTTGTGTACACAATTCAGTCTGACGGTGAGTCGAGGTTTGATGTAACACTTGTATGGAATGATCTAGAAGGTTCAGCAGTCGCCAACCAATCCTCTCCTAAATTAATGAATGATTTAGACTTAAAAATTACCTCTCCGAGTGGACTTGTTTACTATGGAAATTATTTCGCTGATGGCAATAGTATAACAGGTATTGTAGCAGACTCTTTGAATAATGTCGAGAGGTTCAGAGTAGATTCTGCTGAAATAGGAGTTTGGTCAGTTGAAGTAGGTCATGCCGGTGGTAACTTACAAGATTATGCTATTGTCATGACTGGAGAAATTAGTGAAACTATATTGCCAGATTTAACAGTGTTTGCTAACTCACTATCTACCTCAGTAGAAAGTCCTCTTCAAGGGGATACATTTTTGATAGAGACTCAATGGAAAAATCAAGCTGCTGGTCCTACAGGAAGTTATTCTGTTCTAATCGAAGATATCACTGAAAATACAGTTATCTTTGAACAATCAAAGACATCACTACCAGGGGGCTCACTAGCGTCTCTTTCATACCCTCATATATTTTCCACAACAGGACTACATACGATAATGCTAACATTAGATTCTGACTCAGAAGTTACGGAATTAAATGATGAAGTCTCGGGATTAAATAATAATATAATACAGATTGATGTTTATGTGTCTCAAGTAGGAGTAAGGCTAACTCCTCTATTGCCAGATGGAAGTTATCCAACTACGCCTTCCGAGTTAGATCAATCTAAAGTTCGATATTTAGATCCAAGTGAATCTAGTGCAGTCACTTTCGATTTAGAATTGAAAAATGAGGGAACGTCTGAAGTAACTGTTGATGTTTCAGCATCACCAGTGCAATTATCAGATGTTGGTGGGCTCCTAGTCGCTCCGATAGACGAGTGGTGGAAACTTTTCAATGAATCTGGTCCGTGGACTTTATCTCCTTCAGGACAGGAAGGAGATAGCGTGATTGTATCATTAGAGTTTTCTGACGTTGATGCTGATGTTTCTAATGATATTTATGCACTCCCCGGTAATTTTGTATCGCAAGTAACTCTTTGGGATAAGAATGCGCCTACAGTTTATCATTCTATGCAACTTAAGACAGTTGTTGAGAGAGTTGAAGGATTAGTAACCGTCGTTGCGGGTGCAGACGATTTAGGTGCAATCCCTGGTCAATTTGCACAATTTTCTCTTTCAATACTAAATACTGGTAATGGGCCTACCCAATATACAATTTCTTGTGAAACAGAAAATCATTGGATAATAAGGGTTGGAGACAGTGGGACCTCAGTCCTAAATCTGGAACCTCTTTCCAGATTACAATTCCTACCCGTGCCCATAAAAGTTAGAATTCCCAATGAAATTTTAGGAACTCCTCCTTCAGGTACTATTGAAGGAGTTAGTTGTACTACTCAGTCGGTAAATGACCCAAGTCTATTCTCAGTGGATTCGGCATCTGTAGAAGTTTTTGAGAATCGAGACTTTACTACAGAGATATTCTCTGAAGAAGGTATGTCCCTAGGACCATTAGGTCTTTCAATCGATCGTCCAGTATTGAATGGCGATTTAGTGACTACGAATTTAGTAATTACTAATCAAGGAAATGTCCCATCTGAATATACAGTAAAGGTGCAAAATAATTGGCAAACCCAAATTATTATTGGTATTGATGAATTTGTTAATCAAGATGTAGTTGTGAATATCCTTGCCGGTCAAAATCTTAGTATCATCGTTAACACAATAGTCCCCCTTTCATCTAATATGGGAGATTCAAATATTATTACAATTCGAACTACTATTTCTGAAGGGCCAACTCTAATCAATGGTACAAAATTAGTTCTTGAGGAGTTCGCATCATTGAATATTGAGAATCCTTCTGAAATTTTTGTCACCCTAGGAAAATCTTCAGTAACTCCTTTCAAGCTCCATAACATAGGAAATGTACCTCTTGAAATTTCTTTGACCATGGGCTCTCTCCCTGAAGGCTGGTCTGGTGGTTTCCTATCTGGAAATATTTTCGATATGGATATGAATCGTGAAGCATTTGTTTCAGTGGGTTTGGAGTTACCTGGTGCTCTACCAATAGGGGCACTTGAACAAACCGTTTCAGTAATAATAGAATCAGAGACGCCTAGTGGAGAAGTTTCTTTCCAGACGGTTGAGTTTTCAGTAGAGGTACTTCCATCTGTTTGGTTAAAACTTTCTTCTGATAATACTCTGATTGAGGATATTTCTTCAGGCCAAAATGCGAACTTCCAAATTAATATGACAAATCAAGGAAATGTCATCACAGATGCAGAATTTAATGTTACAATAGCCGATGGTTTTACAATACAATTCCCTGAATGTTCTTCTGATGTGAATTGTGAATTGTCTCCTGGAGAATCTCGATTATTCACAGTGTCTGTAAAACCTAATTCTAATGCTGGTTTCGGTTTATCCAGTTTCGAACTTTCGGCTGAAGCAGTAAATTTTTCCCCTGATGATGCCGAAACAACAGATGCGAAGATAACTTTGCAAATGAGTAGGGAAAGAACTACTAATTTAGGAGGAATTTCTGGAATCTTAGAATCTTTGGGATTACCTCAATGGATACTTCCATTGTTATTCTTGATTACTCTAACAGGTGCAATATTTTTAGGACTCAAGATAAAAGAAAATTCACAAAAACTAATGTCTCCTGAAGAAGAGCTGATACCTGAAGGTTCTGCCTTATTATCTGGTAGTTCTAATGAACGCCGTGCAGCAGCTCTAGATACCTCCTTGGGTTCTGGTGACACACTGACTGGTGGTGTTAGCGATGATGAAATACAAGCAGCTATCGCTGCATCCGGACCAGCCAAATTATTGCCTACAGCAGATGGAGTAGCCCCTCTGCCCCTAGGAGGTTTACCTGATGGTTGGTCTATGGAACAATGGGAGTCATATGGTCATCTTTGGTGGGAACAAAACCAACCTTAGAAAGGGTTTGACTTATCACTGAGTCTTTGCCGCACAATAATATGAAAGGCTCAATTGTATTATTCGGCCCCCCTGGAGCAGGTAAAGGAACCCAAGCTACAAGAATTGTCGAATACACCTCTAAACCTCAAGTCTCAACTGGAGATATGTTGAGGGCAGCACTATCAAATGGTACAGAATTAGGACTCGAAGCGAAATCTTTTATGGAGGCTGGAGAATTAGTTCCTGATGGCGTAATTTTAAGATTGATTTCTGAAAGATTGAAAATGGACGATGCTAGAAATGGAGTGCTTTTTGATGGTTTCCCTCGTACAATTGCTCAGGCTGAAGAACTTGCTAAAATAGCGGAAGTCAGTGCAGTTATTTCTATACAGGTGCCTGATGATTCTATCGTTCAAAGGATAGTAGGAAGGCGTATGGATCCAGAAACTGGTGAAATTTTTCATGTGGATTTCAAACCGGCACCAGAATCAATCGTTAATAGATTAGTTCAGAGAAAAGATGACAATGAATCAACTGTTCGCAATAGATTAAAGGCATATCACGAACAAACATCGCCTCTAGCAACGTGGTATGATAATCAAGGGCTTTTAATTAGAGTAAATGGTGAACAAACAATTAAACAAGTTGGTGATGAAATATTTTCTCAAATGTTCTCCGTTCGATGAGGTTATTATGTCGCAGAGAAGACGTTCCAGGGACTCTCTTAAGAGAAAAAATCGTTCTAAGATGGCTATTTCACAACTTTCTAGTATCATCCATTCGCCACAAAGTTTCCCTTTAAAAATTAGGAATGTTGCTGTCAGAGATACATTAAGAATAACAAAAAGGCATGGGCAGAGGTGTGAACCTAATCTCAGAATAATGTTCTGTAAGGTTTGTAAATCTGTAATGAGTTTTGGTTCCGATTCGAGAATAAGGATTAGAAAAAGTTCGATTATTATTACTTGTGAACGTTGCAATAGTAAAGTTCGAAGACCAATCAGAAGGTGATGAAATGGATATACCCAGTGGAATTAAAAGAAAAGCTCTAGATAATACTCTCGAAATTACAATTAGAATTGGTAAACAAGGCTTAAATGAGTCAATAATTGAAGAACTAAAACAGCAATTAGTGAAGCGGAAATTAGTTAAAATGAAAGTAAATCAAGGCGTTGCTTCGAATAATGAAGAGAGAAAGTTATTGTTTGAATCAATTTCGAATAATTCAGAATCTTATCTAGTACTCCAGAGAGGGAACACTGCTGTATTCTGGGCAGGCGAATGATATTAGAGAATTATAATATTACTAATTTCCATATCGAGAGATATTTAGAGGTAATGTATTACGGGTAGGTATGGAAAAGGGTGCCCGACAAGTGTTGACCAATAGTGTTTCTAAGTTTTATCTTGCTCTAATGTTTGTATTTTCAGTCGTGCCTCTCTCGGTTTCTGCGGCTGGGACTAGCAGTGGAACATGGTCCGCACCAGAAGAGATGCCTAGTTGGGCAGTTACGGCTGCAATAGTAATTTTAGTCGCTGTTTACGGACTTATTGTATTCGAATTAGTCCATAGGGCTCTTGCAGCAGCGCTTGGTGGTGTTGCTGCAGTTGTTGCCTTGCATGTTGCTTCAGGTAGTAATAAAGGTCCTGATTTGTCGGCAGTGATGACATGGATTGATTGGGAGACTATCGGACTTCTAATTGGCATGATGGTAATGGTAGATATCCTTTCAAAAACAGGGCTGTTTGAATGGGCGGCAGTACAAGCCTATGCTCAAAGTGGAGGTTCAATATGGCGTCTAACATTCATATTGTGCATAATTACCGCTTTCTTTTCCGCTCTGCTTGATAATGTAACAACCATTTTACTAATCGTACCAGTCACAATACAAATTTGTAAGGTATTAGATCTTGAGCCGGTACCTCTAATCATAGCGGAAGTAATGTTTTCTAATATTGGCGGTGCAGCAACTCAAATCGGTGACCCTCCAAATATCATAATCGGTGCCCAGTTATCTAGCCAGAGTCTCAGCGGAACCACATTAGCATCACAAAGTATAGGCTTCAGTGACTTTATTATTCATGTTGCACCAGCTGTATTGATTGCTATTGTGCCCGCATTTTGGCTATTGAGAATCATAGAAAAACCTGGATTATCAGGGAATAGGGTGAGGAATGTAGACTTACTAAGGCTTCAATATGGAATTAAAGATGCAGCACTACTTAAAAAATCTGGAAGTATTCTAATTGTAGTCATTTTACTATTTTTCATACATTCAGCCTTCCCTCATCCCTTATTTACAGTTGCTACAATTGCTATCGGTGGTGCAGTTGTTATGCTACTAGTAACTTCTCCACACCATGTGGAAGAGCAATTAGATTCTGTTGAATGGACAACAATAATTTTCTTCGCAGGTCTATTTATCATGATCCATGGACTTCAATATATGGGGTTAATTGAGATGATTGCTGATTTAATTTCCGATACAGTTTCCAAAGCGTCTGAAGCGAATAGGTTAATGGTAGCAGTTCTCTTATTACTGTGGGTATCTGCAATTGCCTCGGCCTTCATTGATAATATTCCATATACTGCTACTATGGTGCCAGTTGTTATAGAATTAGCATCCGACGAAACACTTGGTTTAGAATTAGGACCTTTAGCATGGGCATTAGCATTAGGCGCCTGCTTAGGGGGTAATGGTACCATCATTGGTGCATCTGCTAACGTAGTAGCTGCGGGTCTCGCTGAAGAGTCTGGAAATGATATATCATTCAATAGATTTTTCAGAACTGGTTTCCCAATAATGATACTTACTCTATTACTGGCTACTGTATATTCTGTTGTTAGATATGCTATTGAGTGGCCAAATGACATCATCCCAATGGCGATTATTGCCGTACTAATTGCCGGGAGTTTGAGTCTAACGCCATTGGTTTACAAAGACTTAGAGAACATTGATCTTAAAGATTTAGACTTTGAGTCAGAATAAATTTATAATTTTAACTAGATTTTTAGGTTGTAATTTTTCTTATTTCGGTCGTATTGTGATTAAAAAATCATCCGTTATTTTTTAGGAAAAAAAAATTTATGAACAATATGATATTCGCTATACTCAGGACCCTTAGAGAGGGAGTGCCAACCCTTGACTTCATATACCAAAGGTAGGTCGCGAGGCTGCTTATAGTGCGCTTTGGTACTGACATGTATCAAGGTTAGTGGTTGAGACTGCTTCGCCCTGCGGGGAGACGGAGTGGTCTGAGAAGCCAGAATTGATATGCCTGGACACCAGAGGACTCACAATGAGTCCCTGTGTCAAGATAATAAATAGAAAGTGGGAATGTAGAAATTAATAAAATGCTACAACCCGACTGGGGGATGGCTCGGCTCGAGAGCCGAAGAAGGTCGTGACAAGCTGCGAAAAGTTGCGGGGAGAGGCATGAATCTCTTGGATCCGCAAATTGCTGAATGGGACCTCCTGGCACTCTGTGCCATTCCTAAATGGAAAGGGAACCTCCTGAACTGAAGCATCTCAGTAGGGAGAGGAAAAGAAATCAAACGAGATACCGCTAGTAGTGGCGAATGAAAACGGTATAGGACAAACCGAATCTTTATGAGAAATCATGAAGAGATGTGGGGTATGGACCATCTGTAGTCTAAGTCATGGAAATAGAAGTCGCCTGGAACGGCGCACCATAGAGGGTGAAAGACCCGTATATGTACATGATATGACCAAGTGATGAATCCTGAGTAGCGTGCGTTGGATATCGCGCGTGAATATGGGAGGCATAAACTTCCAATCCTAAATACTACTCGAGACCGATAGTTGACAAGTAGCGTGAGCGAAAGCTGAAAAGTATCCTTAGCGGGATGTGAAAAGAACCTGAAACCAGTCGGGAACAAGCTGAATAGGCGTGAAAGCGAAGATATGAGCAGCGTCTATTCGTGCGTTTCGAA
>DAFS01000018.1 GCA_002495525.1 Euryarchaeota archaeon UBA89
TTGACCACTCGGGTACCCCTGCGTGTCAACGGCGTACGAACTCAGTCTTGAATCGCGCGGCTCTAATATGTCCGAAAAATAGATGCATATGCGGAACTTATGATAAGAACTCTTTAACACCCTGTGAACAGCCGGGAAGCGTGAAAGTGACTAGGAACGCTCGGGGAGGTGTCAAAACCGTCCAAATTGCTCTTTTTCTGACATTACTAATGTTAACTCCTATGTATTCTTCTCAATTATCTAATTTAGAGTTGAAGGACAGTCCGGTTTTAAGTAATACAGAGGAAACAATTGAACTTTACACTCTTTATCTAGCATCTGCGGATTCTACAACTGATGGGGACGGCTTAATAACTACAAAAATTCCAGACTCTGGTGGTCAAGAAACAGCCAGTGCCTTGGATGAAACAATAGAATTTATTAGTCAGGAGTTATTATCCTCTATAGAAATATTCGGTCGCCCCAACCAAGGTTCAAGTTCAGGAACTTATTATTTACCTCTGGATCTTTTTTTGAAAGCAGTCGGGCCAAGTGGGTCATCAGTTGATTGGACAATCAATCTTAGAGCCGGAGGTTCTTCCATAGGGCAAGCCGAATGGAGTGCTGATGCATGCAATACTGGAATTGGTAATAGTTGTAATTTTGATCATGAAGAATTTGAAGTTGATCTTGGCTCAACAAGTTCTTTTATGATATTGGAAGATGAGACGATTGAGATAACAATTTCTGCCGAAATGTCAGGATGCGACAGTAGTGGCGGGCCATTCGGTTCCACCTGTACTGCAGAAGTTGCATGGAATGAAATCGACGGTGAAGCTAACCGCCACTCTGAGATTGAAGTAGAAACAAATGCAATATCTAATAGTGTAGTATACTTACAAAAAGATGGCGATGAACTTTCAGAAGGGCCTGTATTAGAATGGTATCCTAACGATATTATCGATCAGAGGTTAATGCAATTTACTTTCGATGTTAAAAGTGCATTTGGAAGATATGATATTGATAGTGTCAGATTATTACTCAGAGATTCTTTAGGTAATTATAGAATCGATAAAGAGATTAGTAATGATGACCCCGACATAGATGATACAAATGAAGGAATATTCGGGCATTATTCATGGACATATCCTGGAGGTGTGCCTGCTGGCGAATACACCGTAGAATTAGAGGTAACTGACATACAGGGTAACTTAGTTTTGATAGAACATCAGCCTGTTGAAATGCATCAATTTGGCGTTTCAATTAATCATGGTATGGATCGGCAAACAGAATATATTGCACCCGGTGAAATAACACCTATACCTCTCCAACTAGTTCATCGAGGAGATTCTACTAAATCCATGTCCGTTGAACTAGAAGTGATGACCAATTTAGGCAGTTCTTGGTTAATAGAATTTGATTCTGATTCAAGTATCTACTCTTTGGATGCAGGCGGAGATATCCTGAATCCTATTCTTACATTACAGGCTCCAAATGACCTCACTGGCACCCCTAGTAGTATAGATATACGTGCTGTAGCTGAGGCTGAAGTTGACGGAGTTCAAACCGTAGTCCATCAAGACACTTTGAATGTTATATTAGAGAAGATTGATGTTTTCCAACCTCCAGCAGTTTCTGTTTGGGATGAAGAACATGAGCTGCCTATTGCCAACTCAACTCGTCCTGACGATATCGATAATACGATACCAAGATATGTTGAATACGGAGAGTTTACACCATTTCTACTGGAAATATTCAACACAGGTTTCGATGCAGATATGTTCCGAATAGATGTCTTAAAGCGATCTAAATCAATAATTCAGGTTTATGATAATAACACAGGAGAAAGGATACTAGAAGATGTTGGTGATGGTACATTCCATTCCTCTTTCTTAGAGAGACACGCGACTCAAGTGTTGTTGCTAAATATCAAACCATCTAATGATCGTGCAGATGATGATTTAGGGACTATAGAAATTGAAGTTACTAGTTCGGGTAATTCATCACTTAGAAGTACTATAATATTCACTATCCAAAGAACATTTGGTATACGGGCCGAAGTATCACAAGATTGTGATGGTTCACCATTAGGCCAGATTGAAGTTTCACTTTGCTCCCCTGGTTCAGATAATGCAGTTGTTGATTTAAGGGCCAGAATTACTAGTAGCGCTAATTCTGGAGATACTGCTCTTTGGTGGAGAATTCAGAATCCTGCAACTCTACAGGAAAATTTAGATATTAGCTCTGCATACGGTCAATGGCAGTTTAGAATTGAAGATGAAAACAATGAAGCTGTGCCTCGTGTTTCATTGAGTCCTGGTGGATTTATTGAAGTATTTGTTACCGTCACACTCACTACTCAAGTTGAACAAGGTAACCACACAATTTATCTTAGAGTGATTGAAGATACCGAAGAATCTGACCCTAGATATTTCGACTTACCTATGACCTTTGAGATTGCTTCAGATATGCCTAATTTAGAAATTGTCCAAGTTACTCAAGATAGGAAATTACTACCTGGTGAAGATTATTCTATTCAGATGAAAGTAAAAAACGAAGGAAATACTGAGATGACCATTCTACTAGATGCAGAGGTAGATCAACAAGGGTGGACTGCAGAAATTGAAGGTCCATCTGGTTCTACATTTATTCAGTTGGGCGCATATGAAGAACTAAGCTTCAATCTCAAAATATTCGTCCCTTCTGATGCAAATAATGGCGACAAAATTCCAGTTTTAGTTACTGCAATGCCATTAGCTTATGTGATCGATGGAACTTTGGATACAAGCCAGAGTTGGTCTGATGATTATACTGCTAAAAAGACTGTAATTATGACAGTAGATCTAGGTAACGTTATTGATATAATCATAAATGAAATTAGTCATCCTCGTCCGCTAACTATGATTGTTTTAGTGGTGGGATTTTTACTGATAATTGCTGGAGTCCAAAGTAGTATGAATCGCCGTAAATGGGCTAGCCATATGGCACTAATTGAATCTATGAATCGTGATGACGATGAAGATAATGAAGTTGTCGAAATTGAAGAATCCGTGCCGGTGATCGAAGATTCACCCGACTCTAATCGTTACAATGATGATGATATAGAACTTGTATGAATCTCTGTATTGTCCGAACGACGCTCCATTCTTCTTAAGACCTATATTAAGTGCCATCAGTATTAGAGGTGTCTAGTTTGCAGAGTGTTTCACTAATTTCGGCTGACAAAGAGCTCCTTAGTAAACGTCGTTCAGCTTGTTTATTCACCATGATTATGTTGTTAGCATCATACTCAGCAATTGAGTTTGGAAGTTGGGAAGCTCTTGCTACAACTGATGATGATGGAGATGGTTTGACTTATGGATTAGAGTTCATTATTAATACCCAGCCTCAAGATTGGGATAGTGATAATGACGGACTTCCTGACGGATGGGAATGGCAATATGGTTTAGACCCACTATCTCCAACTGATATTAATGGTTCAGTTGGTGACCCTGATGGCGATGCTTTCACAAACTTGAATGAATATCTGTATGGAATACCTTCGAATTGGGATGACCCTACTACTGCTAACGTTCTCGATAACGGAGTATGGTGGAATGGTACCGTTCCTGTGAGGCAATGGGATGAAGAAAGTGCAATGCAGTTTATTCAAGGAACAGGTTCTGATGGAGTGGATGAAGACCCAGTAGGTAATATTTGTTTCAACACATTTGATGATGATAAAGACGGTTTAGTGGATAATTTTGATCCTGATGGAGACGGAGATGCTGATTGTTCAAGTGATGATGATGATGGTGACGGATTGATTGACGAAGATCCCGACGGATGGGATACAGATGGAGATGGAATGCCAGATGGTTGGGAAGTTGCGAATAATTTAGATCCAACTTCTGCATCCAATGTAGATGGTACTTATGGAGATCCAGATGGCGACGGATTGATAAATTTATACGAATATGTCAATCCAACTTGGGGCACTAGAAATGGTTCTACAACACCTCCAACTCAATATTTCAGGCCCGGGCCAAATAATATGACAGCAACAGAATCACCCTGTAATCCAATTTTAGGGCTGGGGCCTGGTGGTTGTGCAATATTTACTGCGGAAGTCGATTCAATCACACAAACAGATCCAAATAATAACGATACAGATGGCGATGGTCTGAATGATTCTTATGAAGCTTTAATTCTTTTGACAGATCCTACAGCAGTCGATACAGATTCAGATGGAATTAGTGATGGAGTGGAAGTTAATGCAGCATATGGAGACCCTCCACAAGCATCAGATCCTAGGAATAACAATACTGATGGCGATCAATTTGATGATGGAGAAGAGGATCTTAATGGAAATGGAGTTGTAGACTCAAATGAAACAGACCCTACAAGAATTGAGGATGTAGGGGACTTCGATAATGATGGCATAGATAATTGGGAAGAAAATCTAACTTGTACAAGGTGGGATATTGCAGATACTGATGGAGGTGGTGTAGATGATGGCGATGAACTCGCCGTCGGCCACCAAACTGACCCTTGTGTTAGTGAAATAGTTATCATTAAATCCATAGTTAGTTGGGATGCACCTTCTTTGTCACTATTACTTAATGATACAACTGAATTAGATCCTGAACCCTCTGATTGGAGGCAGGAAACAGCTCCTATGGCGTTTTATGAGTTAATTAATGGCTCAACTGTAGGGTTCAGATATGGTTCGATTGATGGTAATGAATTGAAAGAAGTCGACGTTTCTTTACCTTCTACAGCAGTATCTGTTTTATTTACAAATCATTCTTGGTGTTGGGATACATCTCCACAGCCTAGTGAGCCTCATTGTGATGATGATTATTTTGATACAGACGGAGATGGTTTGGCTGATTGGGAAGAGTTGCTTGCTACATGGGGGCAACCAACTAACCCTAATCTAGTTGATACCGATGGTGATGGGGTAGACGATTTATCAGAGATTCTCAATCAAACTGACCCGAGTGAACCCTGTAGTAATCTCCTTGATTCTGATGAAGATGGTTTGAATAATTATTTCGAGAATACAACAGGTTGTGACTTAATTTTTGGTTTCGGTGGCAATGGCACCGTTGATACATATTTTACCCTGTGGGATGACGCAGATACTGATGATGGCGGCGTTACTGATGGGCAAGAATATCTTGATGGAACTAATCCTCAAAATAACTCTGAAGACGATTTAAATCCTCTAGACACCGATGGAGACGGTATTCCTGACACTATAGAGCAAGCAATAGGCCTTGATTGGTTAAATCCAGATACCGATGGCGGAGGAATTCCTGATGGTGATGAATGCGGACCGGATTTTTGGTCGTTAAACTGTAATGGTTCTGTTAGTAATCCTTGGGATCCCAGTGATGATATAGATCCCAATATGTTGATGTTCATAGCTGAAAATTCTACAAGTGTAGATTTGAACATAACAAATTATTGGAGATGGCATACCTATGATTATTACACTGGAGTTTCTTTTGGAGTGAATACTACTCTGGTTGGAGGGACCCCAATTGTTTCCGATATAGGTTCAAAGCAAGGAGTTGCGCATGAATCTTTTTGGATAGGAAATAGCACTAATGACTGGACAATAACATACTTGTCTGGTGCTGAAATAGATCCTGGTGGGGAATTAATAGTTCCATATAATACTGTAAATTGGACTTCTTGGAGTGATTCAGGTGCGATATTAAATTTCTCTAATTATACTAGAGATATAGGTGTTTCACTATTATCTGTTGATCAAATTTTTATTAGTAGTCCTGATGTTTTCTTCAACCCTCAAGTAAGGGAAAATACTACTATATTCCTTGGCAGTGATTATGGCAAAGACTTACCTCCATCTTACATTTTCAGGCAGAGTGCCGTACCATTATCTATCACTCAGGCGGTTCTAGCTGAATCGGGTGCATTTTCAGCATGGGAGAAGGTAGAGGCGATTCAAAACTTCTTAATTAATGGCAATAATACTACTACATTCCTCAGAAATAATGACCCAATAGTGCCGAATGGTTTTTCAGATGTTGAAAATGATTTAACTCACTATATACTTAACAATACAAAAGAAGGTTCCTGTGAACAATTTGCAACTGTTTTTACAGTAATGCTTCGTCATGCTGGTTTTTCTGCACGTAAAGTCACTGGATTTTCAGGCGGAGACTGGAATGGTAAATCGTATGAAGTGTATGGCAGCCACTTTACTACATGGGTAGAAGTTCAGATGCAGACAAATCAGAATCAAGGAAATGTAACTCTAGGGTGGGTTCCATTTGAAGCATGTCCTCCACAAAAACTCTTAGAAGTTGTTGATGAAGAATGGGGCCCCAATACCTTTGATAGAGACTTATCCGGTAGTGATATGTGGTTAAATGGTACTCTGAGATTTATAGATAACTTAACATCCGCAGAGAACGTATCCCTAAATTTATATCTTGTTCCGGGTAATGAAACAGACCTTGTCCCTGGTTCTGCAGCAAATTCTGATTATCTAGTTGCAACAGGATCGACAGATGACAACGGTACATTCGAGTTATCGGGGAAGCCTCTTTTACCAATTAAACCCGGATATGGTGCATTGGTGTTACAAATTTTTGAGAAAGCTTATGTCGGTTCTCAAGGAATTTCATTTTCATGGAGAATTAATATTACTGATGATGCTAATACTTCTTTTTCGTCTCCTCCTCCGGTAAACCAGCCTATGCTGGGTGTAGGTGTAAACTCTAGCGTTACAGGTTACCTAAGACTTGAAAATCCTCCAAATTCCGACATATCTCTGATAGACAATCTCCAGGTAATTTTGAATTATACTACTTCTATCGATGGACCTGTTAGTATGATTTCAAATATAGGGACCGGCGGATATTATGAGTTTGATATACCAATATCTGAATCAGAACCATTAGGACTTATCAACGCATCAATTTCATTTTTGGGTTGGCATGAGATGGATTTGAATAATGCGAGTAACCCTAGTTATCATATCAGGCCGCATACTGATAATTTCTTGTTCAATGTGACCCCTGCACCTAATCTAACTGTTACTTTAGAGGGTGTCGACCTAAATAATTCATTCTTGGATATTGATTCATTAATTTTCTTGAATGGTACAGTTTTGAGTTATGGAGACACACCTGAGGCATTGAATGGAACTTTGTATTTGCAGATGAGACGTGCTTCAGTTAGTGGACCTTTTGAAACTCTAAAAACTTGGTATCTAAATAGTTCAAATTGGACCTCATCGCCCGGGCAATTCAATGTAAGTTGGTTATTCTCTGGTGATAATGTATCTATTCCATCCGGTCCTGTTGAAGTTAAAATCCAATTTGATGCTGAAGGACTTTTTGCTAATGATCAGGTGAATTACTTGACAGAACATGGTATCCGGAGTAATATTACTTTTTCTTATGAATTGGTCCCTCAATCAAGGGGGAATCAAGCAGCAGTTGAAGTATTCTTAACCGATCATACTAATACTTCACTGAGTAGTTTCTTGGGTACTTATGTGTTGGATTTCAATGGTACCTCTGTTTGGAATATTTCAGATCCAGATGTACCGAGAATTACTCCTGCATGGGTACCAGAAGCTACCGCCCAAGCTGGTGACTATTCATGGATACTAAATTTCTCTGGCAGTACATGGCTTAATCCAGCTAGTATTGTTGATTCCGTAAGAATTCAAGGGCAATCAAATGCTGTGGTGAACTTAGGTAGTGAATGGACTCCTAGAGGTACTTCTAACTGGGTTTCAGGTGTTGCTCAGGACAGGAATCTCGGGACTCCTGTGATTGCTAATAACTCGTCAGTTACCGCACAATTGTTGGTTCCATCAGACTTGCCTCCTTTACCGGATGGTTCACCCTCACCAGATACTGTGATTAGGCTTGGTGGGGGCTTCATTAATCCTCTAAACGGAGAATATAATATTTCCTTCTCTATGCCGGGAGAGATTGCATCAGGAGTTTATGAATTACGAGTCTTCTTGGATTATACAATAAATCCTCCTACCGGTGGTGAATATTACAAAGTTTCAGATGCAGATTCTATTAATGCAGGAATACAGACTGAGATGATTGTTGAATCAACTCCTCCCTCTTTGATAGTAATTGCCGGAGAGACAATGCAGATTAATGCTACAATTACAGATATAGCAGACGGTTCACCGATTTCAGATATTTTCGCCGATGTTATTTTTGATTCAGGGGGTTCTCTGCAGCAAACTCTTCAGTCTGGTTTAACCTTGAGCGATGGAATAGTTACTTTCACTCCTATTATCCCTGCTGATACACCACCAGGATTTTATAATGTTTCAATAATAGCTCCAGATGATATCCTAGATAATATAACTGATGATGATGCAGGAAGATGGCTAGGAAATCAAAGTACATCAAATTTAACTGTACAAGTTTCTAGTTCTATAAGTCTAGATCCATTCCCTATCGAAGTCACTGCTGGTTCTACATTCTCCATATCGGGACAGGTTTTGGATGCTGTAGATTCTAACAGGACTGTTGATGGACCAATGGCTATAGAAGTATTTTTCTTGAATGATTTAAGTGAGACATTAGTTACAAATCATATCACTTCTAATAATGGCAGTTTTAACATTACGGTACCTACTGATCCATTAGGTGATGGTGTTAGTAGCGGCATTAAAACTGTAATAGTTAGTGTAGTTGAAGGAAGTACACCATTTTATCTCACAGGTACAGGAAATGATACTATTTTAGTTAGAGGAGTTACCACATTTATTGACAAGTCTCCTATTATCAATACAGTTGTTGAACGCGGTTCCAATGTTACCTTAACTGCCCGGATTGTAGAATCTAGCAATGGTGATATCCCATTGGAAGGGTTGGGAGTTTCTGCTATATTCCATGATACTTGGCTTAATGAAGTAAATTCTAGTTCCCAAGGTTTAGTTAATTTTACATTCTTCATACCCGATACCCATCCTTTGGGGCAAATTGATACGATATTCTACTTTAATGGGTCATCTACTCTTCACGGTACCTTAACATTAATTTCAACTATCACAGTGCGCTCATCAACATTGATAACCGTAGATAACATTACTGATAATCCAGCTGCTGGAGAATTATTCAATGTCAGTGGAACTTTAACTTCAAGTAATGGAAGTGCTATTATAGACAGGCAAGGAAATACTTTGGCTCCTAGCCTTATTTTTGCTATCGATGGAGAAGATGATACATTTACTGTAATAAGTAGTAATGTTGAGTTAGACGGCTCTTGGACAGCAAGTATCCGTTTAGATTTAACATTCTCTAGAGGCACTCATAATATCACAGCAACCTTCACACCAAATGTAAATTATTATCAATCCAGTACTGGTACTGGAATTTTTGATAGTAGAGGGTATTCACTTCTAACAATTGTTAGCCCACTTGATTTAGACCCTGATAGTAGAATAGTTAGAGGTGAAGAGATGAATATCTCACTCTCACTGATTGACAATTCTGCCTTACCGGTTGACTCTGTTGTAATATCAGTAATCGTTGATGGTTTAGTTATTTCAAACGTAACTACTGATTTATCAGGATTAGCCAATGCATCAATACTTGTAGATTCTAACAGAGTTGCTGGGCCTATGGAAATCAGTGTAATATTTTCTGGAATTGAAGGTACCACAGGACTTGTTGGTGATGAATCGGTAACTAGAGTAGTAGTACTAGCTCCGACAGTGATTGAGATTACGGAAATCACTGGTTCTTCAATTGCAGGTGAATCTGTTACTTTCCATGGAACGTTATTGGATGAGCATGGGCAATTACTAATTGAGGACGGGGTGAGCTCAGGCGGAGTTATTCATTTGTCTATTGATGGTTCAGATGTTGGTGCTATTTACACGACTCTGAGTAATTCATCTTCAGGTAATTGGACCATTACCTATGAACTTCCTCTAAATACTGACTTTGGTTCACATGAAGTAAAAGTGGATTTCTTTGGAGGGTTTACTTGGGTTGATCCAATGGGTCAAGGAGATTCATTAAATCCAGAGTACTATCTTCCGTCAACTTCAACTTCAATTTTTAATGTGACTCAGACCTCCCAAGTGGTCTTGACAACACCTCCTGGCGAAATTGATCGTAATCAATTACTTGTGATTGAAGGTATGCTAACAGATGGTGCAGGACGTGCACTTCCTAATAGGGGCCTTTCGGTATATATGAATGATCAACTATTGACTGGTTTAGACGTAGATTCAGATGGTAATTTTAGTCTTTTCATACCAGTTCCTTCTGATATGCCATTAGGTCCCAGAATTGTTAAGATTGTATTTGAGGGTGAAGAATTTATCCTTTCCTCAAACTCATCATCAGTATTCATAGTCTATTCATCTACTGAGGTTTTCATATCAGAACCAAGTGCTGTGGCAGTTGGAGATAATTTACTATTACAAGGGAATGTAAAAGATAATCTTCCAAATGGTTATCTCTCGAATCATTCTCTTGAGATATTTATCGACGGTGTATTAGTTGGTATTACTTCAAGCGATGAACAGGGCGATTGGTCGTTAAATTGGGTAGTTTCAGAGTTCCTGGATGTGGGTGAACATACTATCACTGTTAAGGCCCCACAACAAGGATACTATCGTGAAGGTGTTACTGAAACAAATCTCACTATTGCATATCATTCCGGAATTACCTTACAGGTCGAGTCAAGTATTGTTACTCGCGGAGGCCAATGGAACTTTACTGGAAGACTGTATGATGCTGATTCCGAAGGTCTTCCCGGGCTAGAAGGTCGAGAAATTATTATTTATCTGGATGGTGAAGAGATTGGAAAGACAAATACTCTTGCTAATGGTTTCTATGAGTTTGAACATATTTTAGGATACTCCATCGATAGGGGTCAACATGAAATTCTAGTCATGTTTTCTGGAGAAACCTATTACCTGCCAGTAAGCTATAACATGTCTGTTTACGTTAGATCAGATATTGAAATCGAGATACTGTGGATTTCTGAAACTATAATTAGGAGTGATGTAGAACACCCAATTAAAATCGAAGGTAGAATTTTAGAAATCGGTGGCGGAGGAAATGTTGTCCAGGACATGGTTGTCACTTTACACTGGCTAACGGATGGCCCTGAGAATGCTAACATACAATGGGATGAATCAACGGGTCATTTCAGAATACAATCAAATGCTCATTATCCAATGCCTCCGGGGCCTATCGACTTAGTTGTAAAAATTGAATCAGATAGTGCAAGATTCCTTAACGGTGGTTCTAAAGATTTGTCTGTTTCAATAATGGTCCCCGTAAATTTCAAGTTCACACCTGAAAATATTAAGCTGGATAAAGATGTAAGAATAATAAGAGGTACAGTAAATGTCACATCTACGGATTCATTTGAGCCCGTTGCAAATATTTCAATGTCTGCTTCATTAATTAATTCCTCTTCGGGGCAGACACATTTTAGAGTAATAGAGATGACCGATGAAGATGGTCTGTTTACTTATGAGTTTAAGTCAATTGAAGGTTTACCTACACTCTGGGACAGAGATTTCTGGGGTGAATTAAGTATTAACTTCTATACCGACTCTTTATTCATTGATCCTTCGAATAGAACTTGGTTAGCTACTCAACAAAATCAAAATCCTCATGTAACTATTGAGTATGAAGTCACGGAAGATTCTTCCATAATACAATCGTTACTCTATGGGTCAATAATATTAATCGTATTAATTGGAATGTTAGGGAGCGGTTTGTATTATCAACGTAGAAGAAGTGCCACAATAGATGAATTAGCAGGTATCTTTAGTTATACTGCGGAACTTTTGGCGGCTGGGGATGAGTTTAGAGAAGCAATTTACAATTGCTATGAAAGTCTTTGTCAGATATTAATGAGTCGAGGATTCTTACGTAGAGACTTTGAAACAGTTAGAGAGTTTGAGATAGCAATTAGGTCTGCTTTGCCAATTAGCGAACAGTCATTAGTTTCTTTAGATAGAATTTTTGAGGAAGCTAGATATTCAAGCCATGTTCTAGGAGAAGGTCACCGTCAAAATGCACAAATCGCAGTTAATGCTGTTTTACAGGAAATTGATCAATTACAAGATATCCCAGTCAGAGATGATTATGTTTCAATGGAAGATGAAGAATTAACGAAATAAAATTTCTATAATTCCGTTCCCACTTGAGATACTACTTATCTCACAACCATTTGGCATTATGAAACTTCTAAATATCCCTCCGTTAATACTTGCAGAAATTATCCGAACAATTTGATTCTCGTTTTCAACTCTACTTTGGATAACCATATCATTCGAAGAATGAATTTTTATTGGAAGAGAAATTCCCTTTTCATCCATTTCTCCATCAAATTCATTCAATAAATCTTCTGTAGATAGCAGTCCTCTATTCTTGCTTTTTGCATCCTCTATTTTTGAACTAATATCTGCCATTATTCCCATATGTTCATTTCTAACTTCAGATAAATGTGGGAGGTTCTTAATGAAATCTTTATGTAAGTTCTGTGCATTTGTATCCAAACCATTTGTGGAGAGTTGAGAATGATGTTTAATATTTGATTCTCGATCAAGAATTTCAATCTCATGTCTTTGCCACGTAAGTTCCATGACCTTTCGAAACTACCATCGCGGATGAACCCGTCGTTTATTCTCTCTCTGTAGCAGGTTCAGGATTTCTCTTAAAGAAATTCTTTGTCAGTCTTCCAGTTCTATTATCATCTGGTGACTCAAAAATATTCACATTAACAGGAAGGCAATTTCTAAATTGCCTCATCATTATTCTTTTCTCAAGTAATATCACAATAGCTCTATCTGCTGACTTTCTAATAGGTCTCCCTAATGCCTGTAATATGCTGTTAATCGCAGGCTGAGTACTCGTGTATCTCCAAGCTTTATTATTTCCAAATCTTTCCACATAATAATCTTTCAAAGCATCCTGTCTAGCGCTCGGAGGAGCTAGGGGGAGTCCTAAACAGATTACAGCATCTAGTATGTTATTTGGATAATCTACACCTTCTGCTAACTTACCACTCAGAACACCTGCTAACAGAACCTTTCTCTGATTTCTTCTTTCATCAAGTAATTCATCAACTATCCCATTGACTCGACTTTTAGACATTCTTTTCTCTTCATCTATAATTTTGATATGTCCTGGTAACCAGTTTGCATCCCCTAATATGTCATCCATTAATGCATAACTTGGAGAGAAAAAAGCAACATGCCCAGGAGTATTCATGATTACTGCTAGAATATGATCACGGATTTTTTCTGTATTCTTCTGATTTCTTTCTGTATATTTGGTCGTTACATCTTTAGCAACTAAGATAGGTCTCCTATCAGCTAAAAATGGTGAATCATATTCGGTCATAATTATTTTTCGTGCCCTAGGTATCTGTAGTAAATCTGCATACATTTCTGGCGGGAAAAGCGTACCTGACATTAGTATTGCACCACTAGTATCTGTAAAAATTGGTCCACTTATAACTCCTGGATCCAATAGAAAGCTCCTGACTCTACCCTCTTCTCCAAGTAAATCGAAGACCAGTACTAAAGCATTATTATGTAAATATTCTAACGTAATCGCAAGTAAATCAGCAAGCCTAGTACTAGCTGTTTCTTTTTCATCATCATCATCATCTTGGTCAACCTTGACTCTACGTAATTGAATAATTAATTTTCTTAGGATAGAAAAATTATTATCAATTTTAACATTTATCTCTTCATTAAGTATGGAATCTATCTCTCCTATGAAGTCTACAGTAGATATTTTCATATCTTTTTTACCTGATTTTATCAAATCACTTTCTTTCTTTTTATACCAAATTTTCATCTGTTTTTCTAATTTCCTCATTTGTCTAAGAGCCCCTTTGATACCCGATATATCGTGATTATCATGCATTTCCGATAAATCAAGTCTCTTTATTTCCTGTTCTTTTGAACCAAGGTATTCATCAATCTCCAATCGAGAATCTCGAAAGATTTTGATAATCGCTCTTCTTTCAAGTCCGTTTCTTATTCTGTCGGGTAGGTTATGCGCCTCATCAACAACCAATATACAATTTTCTAAATCTATTTTCATTGCAGATAATGAACTCTCACTCACATTTTCAACAAAAACATGGTTATAATCGCAAATTAAGATATCACATTCCCTTACTGCCGATCTGGAGGCTGTCCAGGAACAAATTTTCTTTTTCCTTCCTATTTTTATCACTTCGTCAACATGTTTTGGACTTTGTAAAATTAGGTCTTTTAGGTCATCTCTTCTTTTCTGTTTACTTCCTTCAACGATATTATCTTCACAAGAGCATTTCCCAGTAATTTTATCAACTTCTTCACACATAGATTCTCTACCAATAATATCTACTACTTTGACATCAGGTATATCATGGGATAATTTAGAATTGATACTTTTTATTGTCTCAACTACTATCTTATGTTGTGATTGTCTCCCTGTTAAAAATAAAACTTGTTTAGGAAAATCACTATTTCTAGCAATTTCTATTGCAGCAGCTAATGAAGCGGCTGTTTTTCCAATCCCAGTAGGTGCTGCTGCAAAAAGAAACCCTTTTTCCTCTAAGGCAATAATTCCTTCTGTAATCATTTTTTCTTGGGCACTTCTCAATTTATCATGGGCGACAAAACTGCCGAACCGGATGTTGTCAGCCTGTACCATGAAAGTAAACCTGACAATAGAACGACCAAGAAGATTGTCTTCGTTAAGGTGCTCCGTACGAAAAGTACGGAGCGGTGTGTGTTTGAATTTTAGAGTAACTTTTCTCTGTCAGTAATTCGAGTTTTTCCGCGGGTAAATCGAGGTACTTCTTTCGCATCATATCCTACTGCATTGCTTAATTTTGCTCTACCTCTAATCCCTGAAAATCCAATAGTAATTTTTGTTTGATGCTGTTGGGTGAGGGGGCTTTTGTGCCCCCCCACATTTTTGTGCATCCCATCCTCACTCATTCTCTCACCTCTGAGCGTTCGAATCATCATTGAATCGCGCACTTAGCTCATCCATGCGCTCTTGGAGAAGTTTTGTCACAGACATACCTTCAATTGTTTC
>DAFS01000033.1:0-6257 GCA_002495525.1 Euryarchaeota archaeon UBA89
ACTCGCCACTGCCATATTACCAATACGTATCGGGAGGACTACACATCAAGAAACTGACCCTTCTATGAAAAAATCGTTTATGTTATCCGAACCGTTGGACTGCTTGGAAGTTCCAATGTATCAATCACATTTTCAACAATTTTATCAAAGGCCTCAGCAGTTGCTCCATCAGGTTCTGCTAATATGCGATGAACTCCGTCATCTCCACCTCTGACAATCCCCGGATCGAAAGGAAGTGAGCCAAGGAACGGAACTGAAAGATTTTCTGCAGCATCTAAGCCTCCACCACTCTTGAATACGTCCAGTGTAACTGACCATTTTCCTTCAGAATCAGAAATAGTTTCTATCATATTACCACTCGGCCCCTTTATTGATACTTTAGTGTCTGAATCAGTAATTCCATTAATTGTATATCCACTCATATTCTCTACAACTCCAATTACAGGAATTGAGATAGTCTTAGCGAAATTAATTGATTTCCTACTATCTAATAAAGCGACTTCTTGAGGAGTGGTTACAATGATTACTCCGTCAATTGTTGGTAAACTTTGAGAAACAGTTAGTGGTTCATCACTGGTCCCTGGTGGGAAGTCTATAATCAATGCATCAAGTTCACCCCATTCTACGTCGCCAATAAATTGGTTTATTGCGCCTAATTTTATAGGGCCTCGCCAAATTACAGGCTTGTCAGGGTCTTCAATTAAAAATGCCATAGAAATCACTTTAATTCCATGAGACCCAATAGCAGGATGAATACGGCCATTTTCGACATGTAAATCTGTACCTTCTAAACCTAACATTTTTGGAACATTAGGACCAGTAATATCAATGTCCATTATTCCAACTTTCTTACCCATTCGAGCTAAGGAAAGAGCCAAACCTGTAGCCACTGTTGATTTACCAACGCCTCCTTTACCTGACAAGACCATGATCTTATGTTTTATATCCTGATCAATTTTATTTATACGTAATTTCCTTTGCATCTGTTGATAGGCTTGCTCCATCTGAACTTTTTGTTCAGTTGATGCTTCGGGTTTTTCTGTTTTCTGTTCTGATTTACCATGATGGTGGCTAATCGGAGGTTCTGACATGAATGATGCGCAGACTAAACAATACTTCAACCCTAGTGAAGATAATTTTTACATTTAATTTTAAGAAATTATATACGTATATTTGATTAGACATAATGTCTAGGGTATGATATGAATCTATTATTTGTCTGTGTGGGAAATACTTGTAGGAGTCAGATGGCTGAAGCTTTAGCAAAGGATATGGGATTTAAAGCACAATCAGCAGGAACACATCCCGGAAGGGAAATTGCTGAAAATGCAGTAAAGGTAATCAATGAACTAGGAATTGAAATGGAAAATCAATTTCCTAAATCTATTGATTCAATAGGAACAAGAGGTTATGATAAAATTATCAGTATGGGATGTGGAGTTGAGTGCCCAAATCTTCCAATTTCATATGATTGGGGGTTAGATGACCCTGTAGGTCATGATATTAATTTTTATAGAAATACTAGAGATAAAATCCAATCTCTGCTAGAAAAATTGTCTCAAACTCACACCGACGCTTAGAAAAGTGACTCGGGTTTCCCGAAGTTCAGACGAGTGTAGTGTAGTGGTTATCACCGGGCGTTGCCAACGCCTGAACCCGGGTTCAAATCCCGGCACTCGTACCATTACTAATCGAAATCAGAATTACGCAGTATCATTAAGATACCAGTAAAGGATAAACATATCACAATCAATAAACCAATCATAACTAATACTGATTTATTATCTAAAATCCAATTATCAGTATTAGATTCCTGATTTTTATCTAGTTTAATTACCAAACTTTGATCGACTAAATCTGTTGTAGAAAGGAAAATATCAGTTCCTCTTACAAAAATTTCTATCTCACCATTAGGTAAACTTGAACGAGCAAAAATCTCTAGAGAATAAATTCCATCATTGGCGATTTTATCTACACCAATTCCATCGTCTTTCATTAATATCCAGTTATTCGATTCTCCAATAGGTGCCAATCTACCCATTTTCACCTGAACTGAAGATAAACCATCGGGATCAATCATTAATATTTCTAATACTTGGGATATAGGATCTCCTGATTGTGGTACTAATACTGTATCTGAAATATCATTACCTCTAACAATTGAATAATTAATTAAAGTTGGAGCTTCATTTTCTATAATCAAAATAGATCTAATTTCTTCACCATCTACAAAGGAATTAGTTATTAATCGAGAAGATTCATTTCCATCTGTCAATCTAATGGGGACCAATCTTTCACCTGGAGCAATACTCGATGGAACCTGAAATTGTCCTACCCATTTTGAGTCTACTAATGAAAGAGGTATTGATTCACCACCAGCACTGATTAATTCTATTGAAACAGAACTTACTCCATGACCATCATCTGCTGAAATTGATACATCAACCATATCTCCTCTTTTCACGATATTAGGCATGAAACTAATTGATGACATTATCGGAGCAGGGTTAAGAATATTAATATCAGAAGAAAATATCACTGTTTCCCAAAAATCTTTAATTTCTATTTCAACTGTTTTATTACCAAACTCAAGACCTTCGGCATTTATCAGTGATGTCCAAACATCATCATGAATTACACTGTCTCCAAATAATCCTCTATCAGATAGTTCAATATTGCCTAATCCGAATTCTGACATATCTACAGACACGGAGACAATATCATTATCTACATCATCTACAAAGATTTCAAGATGAGATTGGCCGCCTTCAGCATACAAAAATCCCTCTCTAAAGTGGATTTTTTCTAATATAGGAAGAGTATTTTCTTCAGCAGTAATTATTGATGGTGAACGAATTTTGTCTAAACTCTGAGTCTCATGAAAACTAATCTGACTCTCTAATAAAGGTAAATTAATTGAACGATTTACTTGATAGAATAATCCTGCCAGTAAGCCTTCATTAATCACACTACCAGATGCTTCTGTATTGTTACCATAATCACCTATCCAGTCGATTACATCAACATTATGACCATCAATATTTACTTCCCTGATTTCTTGTACTTGAATAGATAAAATAAGGTCTAAATTCCTAGATAAGATTATTTCATCTCCAGAAATTAGAACCTCAGGAATTACGCCTGTTTCTTTAGTAATAGGTGATGATTCAAAGGAACTTGCTGATGGTCTTTCAGGTTCTACTTGTACCGGAGAATATTCAGGAAAATCATCTGTTCTAGAACCATTATCTTCAATGTATTCATATCTAATCACAGGATTTTCCCAATAAGATTGAGGAACTATATATTCATACGTGAGATTATGTTCTGCATTTATTTCTTCATCTACAATCATGAAGACTGAAGATACATTCAGCCAATTCTCATTTCTAATCTTATTAACCTCAAAGTTATTACCAGTATAATTCCTCTGTGTAACTTTATCCTCGATAAATCGGATAATTCCGAATGAACCTGATACATCTCCATCGTATGTCCCGTCGACTCTTAATGTATCATGAAGGATAAATCCATTTCTATCTTCGAAATGTAAGTTTTCGACAGTCCCGTTGGTATAGATATATGGGGCTTCTTCTGATATTAGGGCATTAAATTCTGCATTACCAATATACTTCAAAAGATGCTCATCTTGTACCCCATTTATCCACAAATCTTTGTATCTAAATTCTTCCAACTCAAGATCAATATTTCCATCTGCAAAATCAATAAAACTTGTAGCATCGGCTTCTAAATTTATATTCTGATAATCACGAATACCGTTTGAATCAATAGATTCGAAAAAGAATGATGAAATATCACCCGAAATAAATATTGAATCATTCTCAGAATTTTCTAATAGTTGCAATACACCATTGCCATCAATTAGTAAATGTTCAGTATAACTATCTTGTAACAAAGTACGATTATACAATGCTTCAGTAACATTGACCGAAATATCCAATCCATCCTGGATTGTAAATAAATTTCCTTTACCGCTCATTTCGAACTCCTGCCCAACTAATTCTTCATCATAATAAGTCTGATTAAGCCAAACCTTATCTAAATCAAGTTCGATATCCATGTCATCAAAATTAGATAGTTCAAAACTTCCAAAACCTAATTCATTTGATATTAGACTTGGACCGATTCTTTGTTGCCAACCTCTACCTTCAAAAAATAAATTAGAACGGATTTCAGAGTTATCTAATACATTATTTTGCCACGTTCTATTACTAGTTACTTCGTGATCAGCAATTGGCTGATTCCAATTAGTAACTCTGATAGATCTACTACAAGATGCTTCTAAAGTCTCAACCGAAATCTCAATTTCGTCTTTGAAAATAGGTACATCAGGTAGAATAATGTCAATTTCTCCACCTGCTACGACTATATTAGAATTAAAATTGTCACCAATTGTTTGATTATCGCGTAAATGATTTATTGATGTGTCAACTAAATGAGGTGTAGAACCATTTTCAAAAGAAGGAGAGAATGTGACTACATAACGGTGTATTATTATTGGACTGTATGATGAAGAATTATCGTTAATATTCTCAATAGGGACATATGCTACCCCCCAATCTGTAAGAATTTCGCATTCAATATTTTCATTTTCTTCTGCTGAAACTAATGATGAGAAACTACTAAACATCAAAACTAAAAAAATCAAAAAAGATTTTTCGACTCTACCCATAACAAACTCTAGAGGAATTCACATTTGAAACTTTGCGGTAAATGATTTTTACAATATATCTAATCAATAACTTAGAATAATGGCTCTTCCCAATCATCTTCCTCTCCGGATCTCTCTTTCCATAAATTAGCCGGCATATCATCATATATTCCTGCATAAGGATCTGTGTCTTCGACTTTTTTGGCTCGCATCTCCATTGCTGCCAGTGCAAATGCCTCCGCTGAAGATTTAAATTTCCAATAATGTATCCTCCATTCTCTTCCGTCCCAAAGTGTTGTCTCTTCAGATTCTGTAGTTAGCAAATCATAATCTTGTAATTGATAAAATAGATTACGATCATTAGGCTCCAATGCATTGTCAATTATTCGATTTGAAAAACCAAAGAAACCAAGTGCGTGTTCTGCAATACCCTCTGCTACAACTGTTTCCATATCTTCGTCAACTTTACGGCGGATGGCTTGAGTTAATTGTGCAAGTGTCAAACCCATATCTCCGACTCCAATATTCATTCCATGGATGGGTGTGACTTATCAACCATACTTTATACAGATTTCAAATTTGATTTCAATCCCGAAGCCATTAATCGAGAGACACTAGTCGTAATCATCATGGAAGACTCTGGCAAGAAGACTTTCTTAGGCTTAGAAGAGGATAAAAATGGCCCTCATGATATCGTATTATTACCAATACCCTATGAAATGACAACAAGTTACAGAGAAGGTACTGAATTTGGACCAGAGGCATGTATTGATGCAAGTTTACAGATAGAATTATTTGATGAATTATTAGATGAAGAACTTCCCTGTGGATATAAATTTTTTACCTCAAAGCCTTGGAATAATGAAGTAAATAGTCTTACAGAAGCTCTAGGAAGTATCGAAAAATTTTCTTCGAAATGGGTTAATGGAAAACAATTTCCTATTTTTTTAGGCGGAGAACACGGGATGTTATTACCAATAATCAGGTCTCTAAAAAAACATCCAGAAATTAATGGGGATCTAGAAAAATTAACAATCTTACAAATTGATGCTCATGCGGATTTAAGAAATGAATTAAACGGAGAAAGATTTTCTCATGGGACCGTGATTAGGAGAGTTTTAGACGAAGGAGTGGGTAAAATTATCCAGGTAGGGATAAGGACTTACTGCTTAGAAGAAAAAGAGATAATTGAGACTGATGAAAGAGTGAATACATGGTTTGCGAGAGATCTAATTCGTATGGATTCTGAAAAATCAAATTGGAACGAAATGATAAATCAAATTAAAAATCTTTCAGGACCAGTATGGCTTAGTTTTGATATAGATGGATTAGATGGTTTTCTAGTTCCAGCTACTGGAACACCTGTACCAGGAGGATTGTCATTTTGGGGGGCAAATGAAATAATCCAAGAATTATTTAGTGCCAATAATACAATAGTTATCGGTGCAGATATTAATGAAATTTCAACCTCACCGAACACAAATTTAACAGAATTCTCTGCGGCTTTAATAACTACAAAAATTATTGTGAACCATATTTCGAGTCAAAATAATATTAATCAATAAAATCTTTATTAAATCAAAAA
>DAFS01000033.1:6591-77119 GCA_002495525.1 Euryarchaeota archaeon UBA89
AAAAATGAAACTTTAGGAAACAATTCTTTGTATAATTGAATATAATCGCAAAGTTATGAATGCATCAGTTAGTGATTTTCTAGAAACTGGAGATATATTGATAATACCACTTTTTCAGGATACTGAAAAGGCACCTAATAACACAACAATAGGTCTTAGTAGAAGCGCAAGTATTACATTAAAATCTGCTATTTCTAGTGATAGTTTTGATGGAAAAGAAGGTGAGACAATTTCAATATGGACAAAAGAATGTCAAATAATACTCTTAGGGATGGGGACGAATAATAGTTTAACTACTAAGAAATCTAGAGATATTGGTGCAAAATGTTTCAGTAATCTATCTGGGAATAAAGGCAAAGATATTGTCATTAGATTTACTACTAGATGGAATACAGAAAATATGGCGTCCTTTGCTGAAGGGATGATTCTCAGGGATTATACATTCGATAAGTATCAAAAAAAGATTGATGAAGAGAAACATGATGGAGAATGGACTATAGTTTGCCAGACTACAAAAAGACATCGAAAAAATCTAGATTTAGAGATTAAGAAGCTTTCTTCAATAGCCACGGGCGTACATCTAGCCAGAGATTTAGGGAATGAACCAGCAAATCGGCTTTATCCAGAAGAATTTGCTAGAAGAGCTGAAGATTGGGCTAAAGAAAAAGAGAACGTCGAAGTTGAAGTTTGGGATTTCTCTCGACTCAAAGAAGAAGGAATGAATGCACTCATCGAGGTTGGAAAAGGGAGTATACACAAACCATGTATGGTATTCTTTCGTCTAAATCCAGATCTAGACACTGGAATACAAGTCCCATGCATCGTTGGTAAAGGAATTACTTTCGATTCAGGAGGAATTTCAATCAAAGGTAGTGCAGGTATGGATGAAATGAAATTAGATATGCATGGATCTGCTACGGTTTTTGGGCTTTTTCAAGCTCTTTACGCTACCGGTTATCAAGGCCGAGTTAATGGTATAGCGTGCATGGCTGAGAATATGCCAAGTGCTGAAGCATACAGACCGGGAGATGTGATAGACACATATTCTGGAAAAACAATTGAAGTTCTAAATACAGATGCGGAAGGACGTAATGTCCTAGCAGATGGTCTGTGGAAGGCCAGTGAATTGAATCCATCTTACATCATTGATTTAGCTACACTGACTGGTTCCATTGTAATTGCTCTCGGCCATGAAGCAACCGGGTTGTTTACGAATGATGATATATTATCTGAAAGAATAAAGAGAGCTGGAGAAGAAGTAGATGAAATTTGCTGGCCTATGCCACTTTTACCTGCATTTGAAAAACAAATGACGTCTTCAAAAATTGCAGATGTAAGAAATCAAGGTAAAGGAAGATGGGGGGGGGCAATTCAAGCAGCAGGATTTCTGAAACAGTTCGTACAGGAACGAGAAAATAATGAAGGAGAAAAATCACAAATACCATGGGCTCATTTAGATATTGCTGGAACTGCTGGAATTTGGGGGGGAGAATCAAATGCTACAGTTGGACATGGAGCCACTGGTATCCAAGTTCGTACTTTACATCGATTAATCACAAAGAAGTAAAAAATTACTCCTGAGGCGATAGTATGAATATAGCCAGATAAACAAGTGCTAAAGTTCCGCCAGTGAATAATGTAAGCAGAGAAAATATTACTCTAGATGTGGTAGAAGTTATCCTTAATTTCCTTGCAAGTCCTGAACATACGCCTAGAATAATTCGATCATCACGAGGTCTGGAAAAAGGTTTGGCACCGACTTTAATTTTCTTAAGTGTGAACTCTTCATCCATTGAATCACTCATCGGTATCATCATCGGAGTCTAATACTTCAAAATCAGCCTCTACTACATCACCTTCTTCATCTGACTCATTTCCTTCCTCGGATACTTCTGCAGATGCTGCTTCATATAATTTAGATGACAAACTGTGCATTAATTCTTCTAACTCTTGAATTCTTGACTGAATACTTGTTTCATCAAGATCGTCATCTGAAACTGGTTTTTCATCTGTAAAAATTAACGACTCCAATTCTTTCAATTTATCTAGTACCGGACTAACTACTTCATCGGATAATTTCTCTTTAGTCTCATCAATTGTTCTTCGAGTTTGATACACAATACTATCTGCAGTATTTCTTAATTCTACTCTGGCTTTCTTACGCTTATCCTCTTCAGCAAATTCTTCGGCATCACTTATCTTTTGCTTTATTTCATCTTCCGATAATGAAGTCTGACTCTCAATTTTTATAGATTGTTCAGTTCCTGTTCCAAGATCTTTAGCTGAAACATTTACAATTCCATTGGCATCAATATCGAAAGTCACCTCAACCTGAGGGACTCCCCTAGGAGCTGGAGGTATCCCCATAAGGTGGAACCTTCCGAGAGTTATGTTATCATTTGCAAATTCTCTTTCTCCTTGTAATACATGTACTTCAACCGCAGGCTGGTTATCTGCTGCAGTGGAGAATGTTTCTGAACGCCTAGATGGTATGGTAGTATTTCTTTCAATCATAGTAGTCATAATTCCACCCAGTGTTTCTATCCCTAAGGTTAGAGGAGTAACATCGAGGAGGAGAACATCAGTGACTCCTTCATCACCAACAATAATTCCTGCTTGTAGTGCTGCACCTAATGCTACGGCTTCATCCGGATTAATTCCTTTGAATGGGGACTTACCAACTTCTGATTCGATGGCTTCCTGGACTGCAGGGACTCGAGTTGAACCACCAACAAGAATTACCTTGTCTACATCTCCTTTACCAATTCCTGCATCCTTCATAGCTCTTCTTGTTGGAGACATTGTTCGCTCAACTAAGTCTGAAATTAAATCTTCAAACTTTGCCCTAGAAAGTGAAAGGTCAAGGTGTTCAGGCTGACCATCTTTCATGGTAATAAATGGTAAGTTTATCTGAGACATGGAAGTGCCAGATAACTCAATCTTAGCTTTTTCTGCCGCCTCGCGCAAGCGACTCATTGCTTGCGTATCTTTTTTCAAATCTATTCCAGAAGATTTCAGATATTCGCTTGTAATCCATTCAACAATCACATGATCAAAATCGTCACCACCAAGTCTGTTATCTCCACTTGTCGCCTTAACTTCGATTTGGGGTTGACCATCTACCTGATATATTTCTAAAACTGAGACATCGAATGTACCACCACCTAAATCATACACTAGAATAGTCTGATCTTCATCTTTGTCAACACCATAGGCCAGAGCTGCTGCAGTAGGTTCATTGATGATTCTAAGTACTTCTAATCCAGCAATTCTACCCGCATCTTGTGTAGCTTTCCTTTGAGCATCAGTAAAATAAGCAGGACAAGTTATCACCGCCTGAGTGACTTCACGCCCCAAATATGCTTCAGCATCGGCCTTTAATTTCTGTAAAATAAAGGCAGACACTTCTTGTGGAGTATATTCATCATCGTCAATATTCTGATTCCAATCGGTACCCATTTCTCTTTTAACTGAAAGAATAGTTCTTTCTGAATTTGTCACAGCCTGTCTTTTTGCAGTGACCCCTACTAGTCTTTCACCATCTTTACTAAAGGCGACTACAGACGGAGTTGTTCGAGACCCTTCTGAATTAGCTATTACCACTGCTTGACCACCCTCAAGAGTTGCTACACAGCTATTTGTTGTTCCAAGATCTATTCCAATTACAGGTCCACTCATTTTATTCACTTCCAATTTCAATTATTATTTCTAATATCGAATATAACATCTAATATACCATTATTTAGGCTCCAACCAACAATCTGACTAACAGAATTAGGTAAATCAAATTTCTTAAAGGGCCTTAATTGAGTAGTTTTCATTAATTGGAAAGCCGTGCCTGAATCAATCAAATTAATCTCTAATTCAGACTCAACAATATCTAATTCGTGAGAAAGATCTAGAGTCGCGTAAATTCTATCTTCATGGACATGAAAATCAACCTGTAGTTCATGATCTCCATCTTCTTTTTTATCTAGTTCAGCATCAACTACTGGGCTAGGGTCGTTCACTTGTATGTTAACTCCCATATTTCTAAATAAGTCAGAAAAACCATTTGTGCCATTCAACATCGATTCCATAGTTTTTCTAAACTCATCAGAATCTCCATTGATATCGATTTTCATATCCTGATTCGATAATTTCTCTGGGTCAATTCCCATTTTTTGGAATTGATCTCGGACTTGAGAAAGCATATTTCTAAGAATTTCAATATCCATTGGCATACCCATGTCAGAAAACATTTTGGCCATTTCTTCGAGCATTTGCTCCTCCCATTTGTCTCTATTATTTTTATCCATAATTGCCACTACTTAACTTGAGGTTGTATAGTCGGAGTATGCTATCCTTTATCAACCCCTCGATTTGAAATCTTTATTCATGAGAACTAATCAGAAATGTTAGAGCCGCAGGAGCGGTTTCAAATCTATTAAGTAAGTCGCAGGGTATATGTCAGATGCTGAACATGAAGTTGCCTTGGAAGATACTGACCGTATCCATGGTAGGACTGCTTTAGTTCGTAATGTCGCTGCTGCTGTTTCTTTATCGAATGCCGTTAGGTCAACATTAGGACCCAGAGGGTTGGATAAAATGCTTGTTGATGAAGAAGGAAACGTAAGAGTCACTAACGATGGTATTACGGTTTTAGAGACCGCTAGAGTGGAGCATCCGACTGCAAATTTACTAATCGCATCTTCTAGTTCACAAGATCGTTCCGCTAGAGATGGTACCACCACTACAGTAATTTTGATGGCTGAAATGCTGCAAAATGCTTTGGAATTAGTTAGGTCTGGAATTCATCCTTCTATAATCATTAACGGGTACAGTATTGCTAATAAAAGAGCATTGGAGGAAATTAAGAAAATTTCACGTGAGGCAGACAATAGGAATTTGAAAGCGTCTGTAATTAAAACTTCATTACAAGGGAAAATAGACTCAATGTTAGCTGAACATCTTACTGAATTCGCCTTAATTGCAGCAGAAGCATTGACTGATGAAGAAGGCGGTAAGGACTTAGAAAGATTACGAATAAAGAGAATACAAATTTCTGGAGGAAGGGTATTAGATAGTGAATTACTACCTGCATTAGTTCTAGCAAAAACAAAACTTATTGGAAATACCTCTACTTTTTCTGAAGGAGGAAAAGTTGCAATAGTTGATGGAGGAATTGAAGAAAGGAAATTAAGCCTAGATGCTCAAATCGAAATTAATGAATTAGGGGTACTAAAAGATTTTCAAACTCGTAATGAGAAATATCTTAGAGAAATAATTAATCATCTTAAAAAATTAAATGTAGATTTACTAATAGTCAGAGATGGGATAGCGGATGATGCTATCTCTATACTTTCTGAAGCAGGAATTACTGCCTACAGAAGATTCGAGAGGGATGACCTTGAAAGATTATCAAGATTAACGAAAACAAATATGATTAGAGATATTAGAAAAATCACTAAAGACGACATTGGTGATTATTCATCACGTTCCGAAGAAAATATTGGTGGTATAAATTATACAAAAATAGAGGGGGAATTTGGTGGTGCGATGACTGTTGTTATTAGAGGTTCTACACCTGAAATCAGAGAGGAAGCAAGTAGGTCTTTTGATGATGCTTTGGGGGTCAGCCATAGATTAAGCAAAGAAAGTAAAATTCTCCCAGGAGGAGGAGCCACACAAATCCACTTAGCTAGAAAACTTAGAGAATATGCAACGACACAATCGGGTAGAGAACAGATAGCCATAGAGGGATATGCTGCTGCCCTAGAAATAGTTCCTCGCACTTTAGCCGAAAATGCAGGCTATGACCCAATAGATATTGTTCTGTCTCTCTCCGCTGCCCAAACAAAAGAAGAGTATGGCGGACCTTGGACTGGCATAAATGGAAACTCAGGCGAAATTAAGGATATGTTTGAGGAAGAAATTTTTGACCCAATATTTGTTGCAGAACATGCAATTTCAGGAGCTACAGAAGCCGCAATTAGCATCTTAAGGATTGACGATGTGTTGTGGGCAAAAAAGGGACCTGAAACCCCGGATTGGAGTAACCAAATTGAAGATAATTAACATTATTTTAAGTTGGTAATCATTTCATTAACTATAGATTCTAAATCGAATCTCGATTGCCAATTCCAATCATTTCTTGAGATTTGATCATCTATCGAATCAGGCCATGAATCAGCATAATTTTGGCGTATATCAGGTTTATATTTACAAACAAAATTAGGTAATTTCTTATTTATCTCAAATACTAATTCTTCAGGAGTGAATGAAACTCCAGAAATATTGTATCCACATCGAGATGAACTTAGTGATTCAATGGGTTCGTCCATCAATGATATTGTGGCTCTAATTGCATCATCCATATACATCATTGGGAGACGTGTCTGAGCATTAAGGAAGCAATCATATGTTGATTTCTCTGAAAGTGCTGCATGAAATATATCTACTGCATAATCTGTAGTTCCGCCACTAACAGGTGATTTCCAAGATATTAGACCTGGATATCTGATCCCTCTAACATCTACTCCATATTTCTCAAAATAAATCATCCCTAAAATTTCACAGTCAACTTTAGTCATTCCATATTTAGTAGTTGGATTTAGAGGTGTTATTTGAGGTGCTTTTCTCGGTGTATCAGGGCCGAATACAGCAATAGAAGATGGGGCAAAAATACGTAGATTAAATTCTCTGGCTGCGTCCAAAATATTTCTCGTACCTTCTAGATTAATCATTTCACATAAATCTGAATTTTCCTCGCATTTAGCAGAAAGTATTGCAGCCAAGTGGTAAATGATTCTAATTTCTTTTTCGACTACTAATTTGAAAATTTTATCTTTGTCCAATACATCTAGATTTGTATATGGGCCGTTTTCGATACATGGATGGCCTTGTTTTTCTCTAATATCTGTGGCAATAACAGTTTCAGAACCATGAATATCCCTTAACGATTGTACTAAGTCAGTACCAATTTGACCAAGGGCTCCTGTGACCAATATTCGACCGCCCTCGTGTCCGACCATAGACAACCGAAGAGAAGGAGATACTTAGACTTAGCAAACATAGTTTTTTGGACTAAGTCTAAGGAATGTTCATAGGCGAGGTATGTTGGCTTCAAACCCCGTTGATTGAATGAAGTATGTTGTTGTCACGGGAGGCGTCCTATCTGGACTTGGTAAAGGGATAACAGCGAGTAGCATAGGTGTATTGCTAAAATCCGCAGGACTGAGCGTCACTTCTGTGAAGATTGATCCGTACCTCAATTGTGATGCAGGGACTATGTCACCATTCGAACATGGCGAAGTATATGTTTTGGATGATGGCGGCGAAGTTGACTTGGATTTAGGAAACTATGAAAGATTTTTAGATATCTCTCTTACCAAGGACCATAATATAACCACTGGAAAAGTCTACAAATCTGTTATTGAGAGGGAGAGGAAAGGAGATTATTTGGGAAAAACAGTACAAGTAATCCCACATATCACAAATGAAATTCAAGAATGGATAGAAAGAGTAGCTAATACACCAAGTGATGGATCAAATAGTACTCCAGATGCTTGTGTAATTGAATTGGGGGGGACTGTAGGAGATATTGAAAGTGCACCATTCATAGAGGCATTGAGACAATTTCAATTTAGAGTTGGGAAAGAGAATATTTGCTTTGTGCATGTAAGTTTAGTTCCTGTGATGGGGCCAGTGGGTGAACAGAAAACCAAACCTACTCAACATACTGTGAAAGAGCTAAGAGGACTAGGAATTATCCCTGATATTCTCGTTTGTAGATCCGAAAATCCATTAGATGATGAGACAAGAGAAAAGTTAGCTGCTTTTTGTCATGTGCCTCCAGGTGCAGTTGTTTCAGCTCATGATGTATCGAACATATATCGAATTCCGATTCTTTTAGATGAACAAGGAGTGAGTAATGTACTTTCTAATGAAATAAATTTTGATTTACCTGACTCGAGACCCCTACTAGATGATTGGATAAAAATGGCTGAAACTGTAGATAATCTCGAGGAAGTTGTAAAAATTGCAATGGTAGGTAAGTATACTGGACTTTCTGATTCGTATCTTAGTGTCATCAAAGCACTACAACATTCATCATTTGAAGTAAATCGTAAACTTGAGATTAATTGGATAGAGGCAGAAAATTTAGATGAAAAAATAAAGAAAGAAAGTCTTGAAAAATATACAGAAGCATGGGATATCCTAAAGAATTCTGATGGAATCCTAGTTCCAGGAGGTTTTGGAATTAGGGGAATTGAGGGGAAGATAAAAGCCGCAGAATATGCTAGAGTGAATAAAATACCATATCTAGGAGTATGTTTAGGTTTACAAATAGCGACTATTGAGTTCTGTAGGAATGTGTTAGGTATGGAAAATGCAAACTCTACAGAATTTGATGAGAATACTCCACAACCAGCAGTAGTATTCATGCCAGAGATATCAAAGACACATATGGGCGGTACGATGAGATTGGGCACAAAACCAACGCCATTCTTAGTAGATGATTGTAAAATAAAAAGACTCTATGGGAATCAATCTTATGTCGATGAAAGACACCGTCATAGATACGAAGTGAATCCGAAATTAATATCTAAAATTGAAAATGCAGGATTGATCTATGTAGGTAAAGATGAAACAGGTCAAAGGTGTGAAATTATGGAGTTAGAAGATCATCCATATTACGTAGGGACACAATATCATCCTGAATTTAAATCAAGGCCAGGTAGACCCAGCCCTCCTTTTTTAGGGCTCTTAATGGCTTCAATAGGACAAAAAATTTGAATCAATCGACAATTATGGGTAGAACTCTAGTGGTTCTGTAACCTTGCAGTACTTTCATATATTTCTTCTTAGAAAAATTTTCATCTAATTTTTTATCCCCAGTTTCTATTCGCAGACGACGAACTGAAATTAATTTGGCAGGAGTAACTACGCCCAATATTTCATCAATTGATATCTTTCTTAGAACACTTGGAGATAATTGTAAATTACCCCTACCAATAAGAAAACCTTGACCTCCCATTGGAGAAAGAAGCAAAGTTACTTCGCCTTTGTGTGAAGATAGAATCTCAATCAGTTGTTCTTCATTAAGATCCGTTCCTATCTGCTTATTTCCTAATGTGGCATCGATTCCTAGCACTGTACCTTCAAATCCTATCATATTCGAGATTGTTCTTAATGTCCCACCTGAACCCCAAATAATGAGTCTTTGTTCATCTATCAATAACTCTCGGATATGGTCGGCAAGTCCTTCAATAATTTCTTCTTCACCTGTTGCCTCTACTCGCATTTTAGCGCCTTGCATCCATCTTGGTGATGCTGGTGTTTTAACTTCAGCATACAATCTAACCACCCATTCACCATTACGATACTTATCTTCATCTAAATCAAGAACTTCTGTGCTAGATAACAATAGTTCCCCATTCATCCATGATGAAAGTACTTCAGCTCCTGCTTTGGGAGATGAAGCAAAGCATCCAGAATGCATCTTTACACCACATGGAATACCAATAACCGGTATTATTGATTTTTTGAGAGAATCTAATGTAGATACTATATCTCTCGTAGTTCCGTCACCACCTGCATATAGTATCAAATCTACCTTTGAATCTATTAGTAGAGATACCAATTCGAATGTATCAGATTGAGTTGTAGTTCCAGAAGATTCATGAATAAAATTAAAATTACCAATTGATATATCGTTGGGCATCCATTCACTACCCATTCTACCTTTACTTGTATACCATTGAATCTCTTGTTTATCATCGTAAATTTTACTAAAATATTTTAGCGCATCTCTTACTCTTGGACCTGCTCTATCTTTTGCACCCATTGAACGCGCATATTTTGCTTGGCCATCAGAGCCCTTGAGTCCTAATCTACCACCTAAACCAGCATCAGGATTCACAAGTAAGCCGATACGAACCATGTTACTCGCAAAGGGCGTGTGTTAAAATCAATACAGCCTATGGGTTTACTGTATGCGCATCGTAATTGCACTCGGTGGAAATGCTCTTCTTCGTAGAGGAGAGAAGATGACTGCAGATAATCAAAGAGAAAATATCAGAATTGCAGCGAGAGCTTTAGCACCAATAATCGAGGAGCATGAAGTAGTGATTAGTCATGGAAATGGACCTCAGGTAGGTCTTCTCTCATTACAGTCAGCCGCTTACAAAGAAGTTGAAGAGTACCCACTCGATATCTTAGGAGCACAGACTCAAGGTATGATTGGTTATATGATTGAGCAAGAATTGGGTAATTTACTACCAATCGGAAAACCTATTGCATCTATTCTAACAATGGTAGAAATAGATCCTGAAGACCCAGCCTTTTCAAATCCTACAAAACCTATTGGACCTGTGTATTCAGAGAAAGAAGCTAGACAATTAGCAGAAAATAAAGGCTGGGATATTAAACAAGATGGAAAATATTGGAGAAGAGTTGTTCCTTCACCCGAACCTCATCGAATTTTTGAATTGAGACCTATACATTGGTTATTGGAAAAGGGAACTGTAGTAATATGTGCTGGCGGAGGAGGAATCCCTACTTCTTATGTTAAAAAAGGTAAATTAGAAGGTGTTGAGGTAGTAATAGATAAAGATAGAGCCAGTTCTTTACTGGCTTTTGAATTAGATGCTGACTTACTAATTATGGCTACTGATACAGACGGAGTATATACTGATTGGGGAGGAGATTCACAAGAAATTATTTCAAAAACAACACCCGAAGAAATAGGCCAATATACATTTGATAAAGGCTCAATGGGGCCAAAAGTTGAGGCTGCCTGTACCTTTGTTGAACGCTCAGGGCAGAGAGCGGTAATTGGCTCCCTAAATGACTTAAAGAAAATGGTGGATAACTTAGCGGGAACACAATTTACACTGGAATAACATTTAGATTTGTAAATTAATAAGCAAGGTATTCATATCATTGTTGTGACGGGATAGATTACGGAGACCCAGTCTATGTCGATGATTGAAGTACAAATCAATGATAAAGAAACACATCAATATGCTTCTGGAATTACTGCTGGAGATATCTTACTAAATGTATATGGGAAAAGAAATGGTGCTGTTGCGGCAAATATTAATGGCGTAGAAAGAGATATGTCATTTATAATTAATGAAAATTGTAAAATTGAGCCTATTTTAGGCGATTCAGAAGAAGGATTGTATATTCTAAGGCATTCTTGTGCACATTTACTTGCGCAGGCTGTTGTTGAAATGTTCCCAGATGCTAAGCCTACGATTGGACCACCGATTGAACATGGATTCTACTATGACTTTCATATGAAGCCTATTGGAGATAACGATCTCAAGAAAATTGAGAAAAGAATGGGGCAACTTGTACGAGAAAATATTACCATCCAAAGAGAAGAACATGAGAATAATGATTTGAGGGAAATGTTCAAAGAAAATAAATTCAAGATAGAAATTATGGATGAGAAAATTGGAAATGAAGTTGGTTCAACTGCTTACAGGCAAGGTGATTTTGTAGATCTTTGCAGAGGTCCGCATGTTCCATCGACTTCTCACCTTAGGTGGTTCAAGCTAACAAGTACAAGTCAAGCATATTGGCGCGCGGATAGGAATAGAGAACCTCTGACACGTATTTATGGAATGTGTTATTCTAGCAAAGAAGGTTTGAAAGAGAGACAAAGACAAATTGAAGAAGCTAGTAAAAGAGATCATAAAAAAATCGGGAAAGAAATGGAACTTTACATGATTGACGAAATGATTGGTAAAGGATTACCGGTTTGGCTACCAAATGGCGAAGTTTTAAAGTCAGAAATAGAAAAATATGCTTTAGAAACTGAGGATAGATATGGATATGATAGAGTAACAACTCCAGTCCTGGCTAAGAAAGAATTATTTGAGTGCAGCGGGCATCTTCCTCATTATGCAGAAGGGATGTATCCACCAATGGAAATGGATGATGGGACATATTACCTAAAAGCTATGAATTGTCCAATGCATCATTTAGTCTTTAGTAACAAAAAGAGGTCATATAGAGAACTCCCATTGAGAATTGCAGAATATGGGACAGTATATAGAAATGAAATGTCTGGCACTTTAGCGGGTCTATTAAGAGTTAGAATGTTATCAATGAATGATGCGCATATTTACTGTACTCTTGAACAAGTTGGACAAGAAGTTGCAAGTAATATCAAAATGGTTCAAGATTACTATTCCTCATTTGGATTCGAGAATTATCATTTCCGATTATCTCTTTGGGATCCTGAAAATACTGACAAATACATTGAGCAACCTGAAAACTGGAATTCAACACAAGATCATCTAAGGAAAATTCTGAATGAGCTGGGAGTACCCTATATTGAAGCAATTGGCGAGGCTGCATTCTATGGCCCTAAAATTGATATTCAGTTTACAACTGCGTTAGGAAGAGAAGAATCAATGTCAACAATACAACTAGATTTTGCTGCTAAGGAGCGTTTTCAACTAACATATAAAGATGAGAATGGAGAAGAAAATGGAGAAGTATTTGTGATTCACAGGGCACCACTATCGACTCATGAAAGATTTGTCGCATTCCTAACAGAACATTGGGCAGGAAACTTTCCAACTTGGCTGTCTCCAAAGCAAATCCAGATAATAACAATTTCAGAAAAACAAAAGCAGTATGCTAAGGAAGTTGAGGAATCTTTGATAGAAATCGGGGTCAGAGTATCTGTCGACGATTCGGATGCAACTATTGGGAAAAAAATTCGTATGCATAGAAAAATGCGCCCCGCATATATGTTAATTCTTGGTGAAGATGAACAAAAGGAAAAGACTGTTTCAATTAGAATAGACCGGAAAGGAGAGCCGAGAAGTGGTGAACAATGCAATGGTGTACCTCTAAACGAATTTTTAGAAAATTTATCTAAGGAGATTTCCTCGAAAAGTAAAGATTTATCATTAGTAAAATGATACTGAGGGTTTACAATGGAAAGTAAAGAAATCGTAAACATTGCAGGTTATCGATTTGTGGATTTGGTTGACAGGGATGAATTAAGACAACCATTCAGGTTTATTTGTGAAAAGCTAAATCTTAAAGGAACTATTTTACTAAGTAAAAATGGAATAAATTTCTTTCTTGCAGGGGAAAAAGAAGATATTGATTCTTATATTAAATTCCTAGAATCTGATGAAAGATTCTTAGATATACCTCTAAAAATAAGTTATACAGATTATCAACCATTTCGAAGAATGCTTGTCAGACTCAAGAAAGAAATTATTTCATTAGGGTTAGATGAAGTAAGACCATCTGAGTTCACTGCCCCTAATATCAGTCCTCGAGATTTCAAGAATATGTTAGATAAGAATGAAGATGTAATCATTTTAGATACAAGGAATGATTATGAAACCAAAGTGGGATTATTTGAAAATGCAATAGATTTAAATTTATCTACATTCAGAGATTTTCCAGATGCTATTTCTCACTTACCTGAAGAATATAAAACGAAAGAAATAGTAATGTATTGTACTGGAGGAATAAGATGTGAAAAAGCATCAGTAGTAATGATGAATGCTGGTTTCGAGAAGGTGAAACAATTAGAAGGAGGAGTTCTAGGATACTTTGAACAAACCGACGGCTCTTATTGGAAAGGAGATTGCTTTGTTTTCGACCAAAGAGTAGCAGTTGATAGCGAATTAAAAGAAACAGAATATTCAATGTGTTTTGCCTGTAGAGAACCGCTTACAGAACAAGAAAAGATATCTAAAAATTATAAATTGAATTCTTATTGCCCATATTGTATAGAGAAAAATAAACCTTAGATTCTTCTTCTAAGATTCTCGATAATTTCATCAGTCTTTCCTAATGAAGAAAGTGTTGAATCTATATCACCCTCATCTAAAAATCTCTTAGATTCAGAAATTTTCCTTTCAGCGTTTATCCGCATAGGATCATTAACTTTAACACTGGAAGAATCGAGTTTTTTCCTTAAATCAATCCATTCACTTTCTACAAATGAATATAATTCCAGGGCTTCTGATTTTGATTTTTCATATTTTTGAAGATTTTTAGTTAGTGTTTCTAGAAGATCAGATGCTTCAACCCAGTGTTCTAAGTTGACTTTAGTTTCAATATTTTCTAATTGATTTTTCCATTCTTCACCAGATGGCCCAGAAGGGAAACTCGCAACTAGTTTTTTCCTCTGTCTAAGACCTCGTTGCACATTCTGCATCGATTCAGATATCTTGTTTATATCTCGGAGAATACTTGTTGCTAATCCTTTAGCAAGAGAAGAATTACCCGATTCTAGTGCAATCTTTGATTCCACTAGTCTTTCTTTTGTACTTACTGAAAAACTACCACCTACATCTTGAATCGCCTTCTCAGCTTCAATAATTGCTTCTTTAGCCTCTATCGTAGTAGATTCTAAACTTTCAAGATGGCCGGAAACTGAAGAAGCAATTTTTATTGCTTCTTCGGGGTTTTCTGACTCGAGTGCTTCCTTGGCAGAATCGATTATACTATTTATCGAGTCTAATTGGACTCCCGTAACAGTAGAAATTAATTCTTCGGCGCTTGCTATTTTATCACTCGCATTTTGCCAGTGTTGAATAATTATCTCCGACCTCTTTTTTGATAGTCGAAAAAGTATCTCAGCCTCTCTTAAAGAACCAAAATCCGATTCTTTTTGCCCAGATTCAAATGCTTTCCTTGGACCATGAATACCAGGAGCAATGGATTCAGCTTTCTTCATGAAAAGATGTGTTTCTTGTTTAATTTCACCTAAATCTTTGGCCAAAGATTTGACTCTTTCAATTTCTTCTTCTGCAAGTAAAATTGCTGCAATACCCTTCTCAGGTTCATTCCAACATTCTTCTCTTGCTTTCTTCAATATTGATGAGGCTTGCTCAAGCGAGATTCCCTGACTTCGTAAAAATAGGACCTGTTCCTCAACTAAATCAAGTTTCTTGATAAAATCTTTTCTAGATTTATGATTTTCGTCCTTAGATGCCAAATCTGGTATCATTGTAATTAGTATACAGGTAAAAACAATCATATAAATTTGTATTTCTGATGAAATAGAATACATTACTGATGCTGAAAAGGCAAGACCAAGAATACTAGTTAATCCTCTCCATTTCCTAGATGAATGAGTCTTTGATAGATTTTTCTTAGCAATGAACCATAGAAAAATAGCCAATAAGAGATAAATAGAACCTGAAATTAAAATATCATTGAATTTAAGATTAGAGAGTGATAATGCTAGCAAACAAGGGTAAGAAATATTAGCAATAACGCCTATCCTAGATTTCTGAATCAAACCATAGTCAATCAAGTCGATTATAACTAACGAAGAGATAAATATTAATGAAATTGGCCCTAATCGAGACAAAAGATCAGGAGCCCCAAACAAGCCTGAAAATAACCACCATGATGCAGAAAATATTAGTAAAAAAGTAACTGATAATGCTATTCTCTCAACTCTTATTCGATGCTCGCGAATTACGCGATCAGGGTAGTCGGGCAGTAGAATCACAGTATTTCACCATATGTTATGACTCATGAGTTCTGCGGATATATGTCTCAAATTATGGCCTTTGAGAATCTATCCCCCAGAGACGATTCACGGTAAAAACGAATAACGATAATAATAAGAAAACCAGTATTACTGTTTGTAGTGGCTTCTGCCAGTATGGTTCAATTGGAACTTCAGAATTAACTATTATTTGGCCTTCTTCATTTGCATCTTCACTTTGCCAGTTAAAAAATGTACTAACCGGAGTGGAACTAGTTAATTCAAAACTTAATTCCACATCAAAGAATCCTGGCCCATTTGAGTTTGCGGCGGGGACTGAAACAAATGGCCCACACTGGCTATTCGTACAATACTGACCTGACCCTGGTGAGGCTCTATTATTTTGCATAGATGCAGAAAAGAAAACCGTATTCCCTTCAACTAATTTACCCTCAATTTCGGCATTAATTAATTCGATATCTATACCAAAATTAGGAGAAATTGCTAACCCAAAAGCAAGATTCTGGTGATTCGAAGAAGAATCATATGCATCGATACTGAATACATGGGTTCCCGAATTAAATGGTCCCAGTACCATTTTATCAATTTGATTCATACTAACATTATTGACAATTTCTTTGTTATCAATCGATAGAGACCAAAAAGTTTCATTTATTGAATCTAAGTCATCAAAGGAATTTTGTAAAGAAATTGTAATTAAATCGCCTTCTCTAGCGAGATTACTAGAAGAAATTGATTGATTATTAATTATTAAATCCGGGATTATTGTTGGGCCTGTGCCATCCAGTACAATTACCTCCCATTCCCTAAAAATAGTGTTTCCTGCATCATCGGAAACTGTAAGATTAATCGACCATGAGGTGGATAATTTAGCTTTATGTCGTTCAGAGACATTAAGGTGAAGGCCATTAGAATCACTATTCTGATAAAATACATCTGAGAAAATAAGGTTGTCAGTGCCTCTGTGAATATAATTAGGAGTCTTATTTGAAATGATTTTTATATTCACAGGAGATTCAGAATTAGGATCATTTGCTGAAATATTAAATGAGATACTAGTATCTGATTTCACAGAGATAGATTGATTATTATCCAATATGATCATTTCATTTTCTTCATTAATATAGGAAATAACTGAATTCCAAATTGGAGATATAGAGTCAATTACTATATTTTCATACCAAGTACTTGTAGCATCAAACCAATCTTTACAATACATCACTATGCTAGCAACGTCTCCTTCTTCAAAACCATAGTCTTGTGAAATAAAACTTAAATTATCTCCATAATGAGTAAGCAAAAGAGTGCCATTATTAGATAACGTCCACCATTGTTGATTATTATCTAGGCTACTATCTTCACAATCTCCATGATACACAGTATTAGAATTCATAGTAATCATAGCACCATTTGAAGTTCTATAACCTAAAGCATTGGGCATTTGATTATTTGAAATTGTTACTCGTATATTACTAGCTACATTTGCTTCTGAACGATTCACAATAAATTCACCCGGTTCTCCAGAGAATATTTCTCCCATAGCACTGTACTTATATTCCCAGTCATTTGGAAGAAAAATTGTTAATGGAACCTCTTCAACAAATGCTCCAATTCTTGGAAAATCAATTATTCTAGTAGTTCGACTATCAGTTTGACCAATCAAATCGGCTGTTTCTTCCCAACCCCATGATGTGTTCTCTAAATCTATTGGACCATCTACCACTTTAGATGTAATCAGATTAATGCCTTGATTGGAATATAATGGATTATAATCAAAAATACAGCAACCGCCATTTTCAGAATTAGTCCAATTTCTTTCTTGATGGAATAATTGATCGAATAAATTAGATTCATTAGAATCTATAAAACCATCTGAATTTCCTAAATGAATATCAATTTGAGCTCTCAGCCCTAATTCTGAATTTTGTAAAAGATCAGAACCAATCTGATCAGAGATATTTATTGACAATTCCCAGGAGGCATTAAATTGTGAATTAACTTTTATATCGTCTTCTATAATGAAATTAGAATATCCAGTTATTGAAGAATACAAAAAATCATCATCAATATCTCGATTATTAGTAGCGCCGACTGAAACATTACCCAAACTAAGAATTATTAGAAAAAAAATCATAAATGACAGAATATTTTTCTTCATTTTTTCACACTCTAGAATCATTAAAAATAATTTTTGAACCATTAAAATCAATATTCAAGGGTAATATCCTATGTTCGGAAGAAAACTCAGATTGTAAGTTCTCACGGAATTTAGAATCTCCATGTACAAGGAAAAATCCACCGCCACCAGCACCTAATAATTTAGCTCCAGTAGCGCCATTAGACATTATGCGGCTATACATTTCATCGAGAAAATTATTGCTAACATTTGAAGAAATACCTTTTTTCATCAACCAAGCTTCATTAAGAAGAATACCAAGATTTGAAAAATCGCCTGATGAAAGATATTCCCTTGCTTCGTCTGCTTGTTCTCTAATTCGAAAAAGATTTTCTATAGCTAATTTACCCTCTTCTTCAGAATTTGACAACACAGCAGAGGCAGATCGGTTCTGTCCAGTAAAGATAAGTGTGAATTCATCAGATATTTTTGATTTTAATTGGTCGGAAATATTAATTGGTTCTACAATAACATTACCATCAGAACAGAATTTAATTGAATTTATTCCACCAAAGGATGCGGCATATTGATCTTGTCTACCTATAGGTTGGCCAAGTATTTTAATTTCAATTTCACAAGCCTCAGATGCTAATTGTGATGCGGAAACATTCCTACCTGCGAAGCAATGTAGTGCATTAAGCAGACCTACGGTAACTGCAGATGACGAACCTAAACCTGTCCCTCTAGATGGAATATCTGCTATTGTAGTGATTTCTACACCTGAAGTAACACCTGTCATCCTCATTGATTCACGTACTAATTCATGTTCAATATCCTCAAAATCATCTACAATTTCTAACTTAGAGTAAGACAATCTAATTCTTTCATCAAAACGCCTGTTAACAGTAACATGAATATATCTATCAATAGCTAGAGATGTAACCATTCCACCTTTTTCTGAAGAAAGAGAGAACCAATCTACGTCAGTTCCACCTCCGCAAAACGAGACTCGAACAGGTGTCCGACTGATTATCATCATGATGGTGGGATAATTCATTACTCATCAAGACAGCGGAATACGGTCATCAAAGGTTACGCTTAGAGCGGAATGCATATGACCCGCTTCTGATACCAATCGCTAGGAGAATGAGTATGGGCGACCTTATTACGATGGACGATCTAACAAATGAAGAGATATTGCAGGTCCTTGATAATGCGAGAAAATTATTACCAGTTGCCAAAGGTGATGTATACTTACCTTTACTTCAAGGTAAGGTTTTAGGAAATCTTTTCTTTGAGAATTCTACACGTACTCGAATGTCATTTGAAACAGCGATGAAAAGACTAGGAGGAGAAGTTTTGAATCTAAGTTCTATAGGTTCTTCTGTAGCGAAAGGTGAAACCCTGTATGATACTATGCAGATGGTAGATGGATATGCAGATATTGCAGTCATTAGGCATCCGAATCAAGGAGCTGCTCAATATAGTGCTGATGCAGTTAACATACCAATCCTAAATGGAGGAGATGGTGCTGGAAATCATCCAACACAAACCATGCTAGATTTATTCACAATTCGTGAAGCACATGGTAGTCTAGAAGGGCTACATGTGATGATGGTAGGAGATCTTAGATATGGAAGGACAACTCATAGTTTATCGCATGCACTAGTAAGATTTGGAGCCAAAATCACACTGGTTTCACCAGAATCACTAAGGATGCCTGATGAAATAGTTTCAGATTTAAAAAATCATGGTGGAGAAATAAATGAAACAGAAGAAATGTCATCATCTATTGATTCTGCTGATGTCATATATATGACGAGAATACAGAAAGAAAGATTTCCAGACGAAGATGAATACATCAAAGTAGCAGGAATTTATAAATTAATTGAAGATGATTTATCGAGTGCGAAGGCTGGGATGATAGTCATGCACCCTCTACCAAGAGTGAATGAATTACATGCCAGTGTTGACTCAACAAAACATGCAAGATATTTCCAGCAGGCGTTCAATGGTGTCCCTACTAGAATGGCTTTATTATGCAGAAGTTTAGGAGTAAAGATTCCAAAGAAGGTGAATAAATGAGTGAAATGAGGCGTGTTACTGCAATTTGTAATGGTACTGCAATAGACCATATTCCCTCAGGTCATGCATTACAGGTACTGAAAATGTTGAGGTTAGATGTTGGAAGATCTAACCCTATTTCCATGGTAATGAATGTACCTAGTGGGAAAATGGGTAGGAAAGATGTTTTGAAAATTGAAGATAGGGAATTAAATCAAGAAGAATTAGACCGCTTAGCTCTAATCGCCCCTAAAGCATCAGTTGCAATTATTAGAAATTATCATGTAGCAGAAAAAAGAACTATTGAACTTGGTTCAGAATTGATAAATATAGTGAGGTGCTCGTTTTCAAATTGTATCACACAAAATCCTCGTGAGCCGTTGCCTCACAAGCTAAAAATTATTTCAGCAGACCCTATGATACTAAGATGCTCATATTGTGGAAAGAATCAAAATATTGATGAAATTGTAGATTTCATAATTTAATTCTCTTCTAGCCAACGTTTCATCGTACAGGCTTGACATACTTCTCTACTCGTAATTTCGCCACATTTCACACAATTCTTAATTTCTGATTTGACCGGGTTAACTTCTTTGTATAATTTACGTATTTGATCTAAAGAATGTAATAATCCATGCCTAGAACCTGGTGTCATTGTTTCCATATCAGCAATAATTCTACGGCTTAGTTGCCTCATTGCACCGGGTGCATGTGGGCAATCTCCATGATGGATAGGTAGTTCAGAATAAATAGCATGAGCATGAATCTCTTGCTCTGGAATCCAGCGTAAAGGAACTACTCTAGGAGCAAGCCCTTCAATTGGGTCATCTGTATGAGGCGCTAATCGGACTGACCTCTCGATATTTCCTTTCTGAAAATTCATTACTATTGATTGAGCCATATCATCTAGATTATGTCCTAAAGCCATAATATCTGCTCCAACTTTCTCCGCTAAAGCATTAATTCCTTGTCTTCTAAAAACACCACAATAAGAACATGGCATCATGCCCTTAGCATCAGGATTATTTTCTCCAATTACATCCATCTTCTTTACCACATTATCCATTTTATCATAACCAATTTCTTCATAAGATAATGTTTCAAATCTAATATTCAAAGATTCAGCAAGTTCTCTTGCTAATTCAAGTGATGGAGAACGATATCCATCTATTCCCTCGTCAATACACCCAGAAATAATTTCTACATCTCTTCTTTGACCGATAATATCGACAAGCATACTGAGTAATACTGCTGAGTCTTTACCACCTGAAATTGCTACAAAGATTTTGAAAGGTGTACCATCTGCATGTCGAGCATCTTTAGGTAAATTTATCTGTAGACGTATTTCTTTAGCAACTCTCTTCCTTATCGACAATGCTAGATGTTTACCACACAAATGTTGACCACTATATTCTTGGAAAAGAATGGATGGCTCTTTACATTGGCTACAAGATTGTATCGAGAGCCCGCCGTTCATAATGTCTCGTCAAGTATACTGCGCTTGAACCCAGCGAGTCAAGGTTAGTGATTAATCGATGGATTGATGACCTAGATACTCCTGATAGGAGCATGGATGGAGCCTCACCTTTACCCAATCAAAATAAAAATAAGGTGAGTAATTTAGGGCCATGGTTACATCGTTTATTAGTAATAAGTACAATTCTAATAACTATTTTATTCCAAGAACATATAATAGAATTACTAGAATTAGTAAATATCACCAATAATATTATGTTAGTAATTATTCAATTTATTATTATTATAATTTTCTGGGGTATTTTTCATAAAATTCTACAACTAAGTTAATTTCTTATTCTTGAAAGGCCTGTTTCAATAACTCCGGTGATTCTTTGCCAAGGGATTACAAATCGCCCTCCTGCGACAACAATCATGAATAATGATGCAGAAATAACTTTACCATAGGTTAGTTGTAACTCTAAAGATTCTTTTACTTGACCTGACCACTGAGAACCTTCTAGAATAGCAACAAATGAAATCAAGAAATCATCAAACTCAAGAGCGATAGCAGTTGTTAAACTTACAATAATCATTACACCGAATAAATGGATTAAATGACCATTGATGATATTATTAAATTGATTAATATATTCTGGATCTTTCTTTGATGCTTCTGGAAGTAAGGATGTATACTCTAGATTTGATATTACAGCTAATCCTGATTCTAAGAATACTAATATTAGTATGGCCACTGTAAGTAAATCAAACCCTAATGGAGATATTAAACCTCCAAATAAGGTCGCTTCACCTATCTGAGCAGAAAGAGGTTTCAAACCAACATCTACTGCTGAAGTTACTCCTTCAAATGTTAACATTGCATGGATAGCAATTATCATCAAGAAGTAGCCTGTAGACCAGGTGATCATTCTTTTAGATAAACCCCAAATACCCATTAATCCTACAAGAATAGGGGCGAAAACTATTCCAAAGAATATTAATTCAAAGAAAAATTCAAATGGGGCTAACACTAAATTAACATGGTTGTATTGATCATCAGCATTTCCTATTGGGAGATAAGCACCATTTGAGACCATTCCTATCAGCCAAGAGATAAGAAATGGTAGAAGGAACCAAGATGCTAGTATTATACTAAATGTTCTTTTGATAATAAGTTGAAACCTTTCACCGCGTGTTTGGATAAACACCCACAATGCAGTCAATAAAAAACAGAGTATCAAAGGTATAGTAAATGCATCAAAACCAGTTTCATTAATTCCGGTAATAAAATTAGGTAATATTGTATTACCATTAGATTCCATCCAAGTTAATCCCCTAGTATGTTCGTATGCAGGGCACCATCCGTCAGTTCCTGAGTTAGCAATAAATTTCTCTGAACATTCACCATATAACTCACTCATTTTTCGCATTAAAAATAATAGCGAAATTGTAGATAGAGTTTGTAATAGTAGTACTTGCCATCTAAATCGTAATTTTGTGATATGCAGAGTCTTTGATTCGGGTACTACATCCATTGCCATTTTATTCACCCCCTAGACTGTCCTAATTTGTAATAATGCTTGAGATAATTCAACACTTGGTGTCCAATCTATTACTTTAGCACCGTAACCTGAAATAGCTGTTAATCGATTCTGTCTTTCTAGTTTTAACACCTCATAAGCCATTCTTGGAATCCTACTTACAAGTCTTTCAAGATCAATACTACTCGGAGATAATACAATTACTTCATGACCTTTACCGGAAAGATTTCTAATTGCCGACAAAGTAGTACCATCCCCTTCAAGGCTACTAATAATAAACACTGGAGAGCCCCTAGATATTCGTGGAGATAGGGCATTAGTCACGGCTTGTAAAGGCATACTCCCTTTCGATTCGACAGCAGCCAATTGGCTTAGAACCTTGTAATGCTGCTTATCTCCTGTCTCTGGTGGAAGAAAATCCATTCTTTCACCATAGGTAACCAAGGATACCGAATCTCTTCTCTTGATAAAATAATTGGCTATTGATGCTGCAGCTACAGTGCCCATCTCTAATGGATTTTTTAGTACTGTTCCAATTCTCGCTACGTCACGAGTATCAAGAATGATGAAAACGTCTGTTACAGCATCTCTAGTTTTCTCATTAACCATTAATTCCCCAGTTCTAGCAAAAGCTTTCCAATTAATCGAACGGAATGAGTCACCTGGGAAATATTCTCTTAGAGCATAAAATTCCATTCCTTGACCTGGTGTTTTTAGGGTTGTGGCTCCAGTATACATTTTCGGAACATCAGACCTAATTAAAGCCTCTTCGACATCTCTAACTTGAGGGAAAACAGTGATATCTGATCTGTCACCTACGCTAGTTTCAGAAACAAATAGATTGAACGTATTTCTATATCTGATAGAAGTTGGCCCTATTGTGTAGTGCCCCCTCAATGGGCAACGGACTGTATATCGAATCGTTGCAGTCTGTCCTGGGCCTAAATTCATTCTCATTAGATTTATTCCTTTTCTCATTTTCATCTCGTGAGGCACATTATCAAAAACCTCTAACTGTTGTGTTCGACGATATGATTTATTTGTAATTGTTAATACTACATTAATATCGTCTCCTTTGTAAACATTAACTGCAGAAACTTCTCTTTTAATTTCTAGATCTGAATGACCCTCTATCCATCCATTAATTGCTAAAAATGATATGAAAGTCAGACCTACAATCATTAATTGGAAATTTGAAATCATCATACCTATCAAAATCAGGCTTATTCCGCTTGTGAGAAGGATAGCAGCTTTACGAGTCCACATATTCAACCTCCTCTTCAGAACTAGTTGAGCCCCACTCTTTGATTCTCTTTACTATACCCACCAATTCATCTGGTTTGTATCTGCGATCTTCAAATATGAATTTAGTTAATACTTGATCATCAATCATTCTTTGTAACTCTGCTGCAGGAAGCGCATCAAATTCTTCTCTTGAAAGGGTATTTAAATTTCTAATTCTTGTCAATAAAACCTGTCTTATTTTTTCAGGCTTTTGATAATACTCATATCTTCTAGCATCCCCAAAACCATAGTATATTATTCTAAATACATGACGCCAATTCTCGGGATCTTCTTTACGGATTAAAACGGCTTCTAAAGTAATGAATAGCCCAAGGAAAAGCAGTAACATAGCCATCCAGTCATTAGTAAAATAAATCAACAAATAATACATTAAATTATATGTATCACCAAATAATGTAGGTTGCTGATGTCTTGATTCATCAAAAATAACGATTGCATTAGAAGAACTTTTGGCACTCGAATTTCCGATTAATAAAGATTCAGCAATTACGTCTAATGCCCACTTTCTATTATCGTTTGAAGGGACAACATCGTCGACTCCAGAGTAGAATGCATCATCGTATAATGAGTTAGTTAATATCGAACCATCTGCAACAAAGTGTACCCTTCCTGAATCTGCTCCGACACACAAACGATCTGCACAGTAACGAACATAAACTGCAAATGGACCTACTTCATCTCCATCAATACCAAAAGCAGAAGAACCAATCGTAAGATTGCCATCATCATTAGTGTCTAAGTATGAATCGAGGGTAGATTTACCAATGTCATATCTATTTTCAACTGGATTGTAAGAACCTGCATTAAATGCAGATGGTTGATTTGTTAATAAGTTATAATTTTCTGAAAAATCCCATTGTGTTTCTGAAATCCATCTATGCGAGCATAGTCCGGCATCTTCTCTAGTAATTCCTGCTGGAAATGTCGTAACATCATAAGGATCTGTGTCTAATAAATCGATAAAACCATCTGTATCTGTATCTCTAAGACATGGATGAATACTTGATAAAGAACCCGAATTAGTAGTGAAATTGAATGCCGAGGTGGTATTAACCCAGATGAAGTTGTAATCTAATTCTGTAGCATATGCTTCTCCATCATATAGTGTGTGGCCAGAAAATTCTAATCCGAACTGTTCTGCTAAAGTTGAAGAATATCCTTTATCGTCCATTAAGAGTACAGTACCACCTGCTTCGACAAATTCATCAATAGCGAGTATCTCTGAAGTCGTGTATCCTGAACCTTCTGAAAGTTCTATCACGTTTTCATCACCAGTAAATCTAGGTAGTGAAATAGTATCCTTTTCAACACCTGATATAATGAAAATAGCTTCTTCAGGGTGATCAATTTCACTCAATAAAAGAGGACTCGATACCAGTGCAGTTGTATCAACTCCCATTCTATTAATCTCTTCCCTAAACAACCCAAGATCATTCCAATCATCTCCGTAAGCTGATTGTTGAGTTTGGCCATCGGTAACATATGTTGCAGCGATTGTAGAAATTAGTAGTATTAGTAAAATCCAGAAGGCCCCAACTAACACATTGCGTCGTGCTTTAAGGGTCGTTAATCTACGAGTATAGTCGCGAAAATTGGCCATCCTATACCCCACCTAGTCAATACGACAAATATCGAGCCCGAACTTCGACTTAAGACGGTTGTGAACGAATGAACGGTCATGCATCATACTATTCAGACAGTTTGATTACCTTACCAACAGTATCAATCTCTTCAACTGGAACCGATAAAAGTCCATTTACCGTAGGCCAAGGAAGAAGTTGAGGATTGATATCTGGTTCAATCATCACAAGAATATTAGTTATCTGACCACTTTCAATATCAATAGTAAAATCCGTAACACTTCCTAATCTATCATCAGCACTATCATGAACTTCACGATTAATGATTTCTCGTCCGAATGTTAATGGCATTTTTTTCCCTCAAGCAGATTCAATTCCTGAATGGACCTCGGAATTACGTCTTACTGACTCAAGTCCACTAGTTAATCTTGCTTCCATCCTATTGTAATAATCCATCATTTCATCTGTAATTGTAGGACGGACTCTGTTAATTGCTTCTTCAAAGTGCTTTTTAGATACACTTTTCTTCTCTGCTCTCATTGAAATTAAAGCAGCCTCTCTACATATGGCTTCAATATCTGCACCGGTGTAATTAATCAGTTGTGGGGCTAAATCTTCAATTTTGAATTTTCCAAGGGGCATTGGCTCAGAATGAATTTTAAGAATTGCTCTTATTGAATCTACATCAGGAGGAGGGATGTGGAGCACTCTTTCGAATCTTCCACTTCTTAGTAATGCAGGATCTATCATTTCTGGACGATTAGTAGCTGCAACAACTATCACACCTTCCATCGATTCAACACCGTCCATTGAACTTAGTAATTGGTTAACAACTCTATTCATCACGTCGGAACCCTCACCAGTATTGCTTCTTCTAACTCCTGCAATACTTTCAAATTCGTCTAAGAAGATTATTGAAGGACTTGATTGCTTTGCTTTTTTGAATAATTCTCTAACTGCCTTCTCAGAATCACCCACCCATTTAGATATTAATTCAGGACCTTTAATCGTGATAAAATTGGCTTTAGCTTCATTAGCAATAGCCTTAGCAATTAGTGTCTTACCTGTCCCAGGGGCTCCGAAGAGGACAATTCCTCTCGGAGGATTGATACCAAAGTGTTCGAACATCTCAGGCTTAGTTAGAGGCCATTCAATACTTTCCTTTAATCTCTCTTTAACCTCTTTTAATCCGCCAACTTGTTCCCAGCTAACTTCAGGAACTTCTAGGAAAATTTCTCTTAGAGCACTTGGCTCAATTTCCTTAATTGCTAATTTGAAATCCGACATCCTAACTTCCATTTTCTCGAGTACTTCGGCGGGTATCTGTTCTTCATCTAAGTCGATTTCAGGTAGATATCTTCGAAGAGCTTTCATTGCCGCCTCTCTAACTAAAGCAGAAATATCTGCTCCTACAAAACCATGAGTGTTATCTAATAACCAATCAATTTCGAAATCGTCACTAATTGGCATTCCACGAGTATGAATACCGATTATTTCAGCACGTCCATTTTTATCGGGTACACCTATCTCTAATTCACGATCGAACCTTCCCCCACGACGAAGAGCTGGATCGATTGCATCGGGGCGATTGGTTGCGCCAATTACAATGACATTATCTCTACCTTGCATACCGTCTAGCAAAGTCAATAACTGCGCTACAACTCTTCTCTCGACTTCCCCGCTAACATCTTCCCTTTTTGGTGCGATAGAGTCCAATTCATCGATAAAAATTATCGCCGGAGAGTTTGCAGCTGCTTCATCAAAAATTTCACGTAATTGTTTTTCGCTCTCACCGTAATATTTCGATATTATCTCTGGGCCATTTATAGAAGTAAAGTTGGCTTTGGTTTCGGATGCAACTGCTTTTGCAATGAGAGTTTTTCCAGTACCAGGAGGACCATGTAATAGAACTCCTCGAGGTGGATCAATTCCTAATCTTCTGAAAAGAATCGGATGCTTCAATGGAAGTTCTATCATTTCTCTAACTTTCTGTAGTTGCTCTCCTATACCTCCTATGTCTTCATATGAGATGGTGGAAATTGGCTGTCCAGATTCATCTTCTTCATCAACCGGCTCCTCTTTAATGATAATTTCAGTATCTGGAAGAACCTGAACAATACCCTTTGGAGTAGTTTGAACAATTTGGAAAGGTAAAGCCTCTGCAAATAGAGTCATTCCAGGAATAAAAATTCTATCTCCAGATACTACTGGCCTCTTGTTCAGACCTCTACGAGCAAAACCCTCAATTCCAGGGCCAAAACGTACCTTCTGTTGTTTAGCCATTACGGGGCTTAGGATTAATTTTTGACAAGGTTGTGTCTCTACTTTACGGATTGAGACTTTATCACCTAGAGAAACACCCGCATTTTTCCTGATAATTCCGTCCACTCTGATAATACCAAGGTTTGCATCTTCTGGTCGGCATCGCCAGACAATAGCGGCTGTTTTTTGTTCACCCGTAATTTCAACAATGTCTCCAGGTTTCAAATTCAAATCATTATCGAAAGGTACTCTGGCACGCCCATGCCCTACGTCACTCGGTATCGCCTTTGCTACTCTAAGTTGTAAGTCATCTACTTCCTCATTTGACATTCCACATCCCTCTGAACAATACTCTGTAGTAATGGGGGGTAGTTAAACCTGTGAACTTGAAGATGTCAAATCAATAATCGATTAAATCATCATAATCCTCCATGAGAAGGTTTCTTGATAGAGTAATATTTCGCAGGCACATGACCAATGTACTCGAAACAGGATTTGAATTCATGGAAGCCAATAATCCCAACGGTAGCCCGAAGATTAAGGGATACAATATAATTAATGGACAATTGAAATTATCAAGTGGAGGAGAAACTTTTGAAAGTCTGAATCCTGCAATACTTTCAGATTGTCTAGGAGAGTTCCCACTTTCTAACAAAGAAGACGTACATGAGGCCCTAGAAGCTGCAAGAAATGCATTTCCTTCATGGGCTGCAACACCAGCACCGACAAGAGGACAAATTATTGGAAATATGGGGAGATTACTAATGCAGTACAAAGATGATATTGTAAGAGTTGAAACAAGAGAGATTGGCAAGACACTAAAAGAAAGTGGCGGCGAAGTTCAGGAAGCAATTGATACATGTTTATTTTTCCAATCCGAAGGTCGTAGATTATACGGACAAACTGTTAACTCAGAATTACCTGATAAGGAACTTTTTACTTACAGAAGACCTTTGGGAGTTTGTGGAATAATTAATGCATGTAATTTTCCTTCAGCAGTTCCTTTTTGGAAAATGATTCCCGCAATAATGTGCGGTAATACCTGTGTATGGAAAAGCCCTCAAGATTCCCCCCTATTATCATTCATGTTAACTAGAATAATGCATGAAGCGGGTCTACCTAATGGCGTCATTAATCTGATTCATGGCAAAGGAAGTGGTGCAGGACAGCATCTTGTTGACGCTGTTGATCAAGGATTGGTCAATAAAATTAGTTTTACAGGTTCAACTTCAGTAGGAAAAATGATTGGAGAAGTTTGTGGTAGGAACTTAGTATCTGCTAGCCTAGAATTAGGAGGTAAGAACCCATTAGTAATAATGCCGAGTGCAAATATGGAGAATGCAGTTGAAGGGGCATATTGGGCAGGCTTTGGTACTGCAGGTCAACGATGTACAAGTCTTGGAAATCTAATAATTCATGAAGAAATCTATGATGATTTCATAGAAAAATTAATGGAAAAAGTTAGATCTACTACAATTGGAGATTCAATGGCTCATGAAAATGTATTATATGGCCCAATGTTATCTGAAAAGTATGCTAATGATTTCATACGAGATCTAGAATTATGTGAGAAAAGTGGCGCTAGAAAACTTTGGGGCAAGGGAAGAATTACTTCTAATAATAAGCCGGAAAATTTTCTTGGAAATCCGGAACAGGGAGTTTACATGTGGCCACATGTTTATGCAGATGTTACTGAGCAAATGGAATGCTTCCATGAAGAAATATTTGGCCCTGCGATTACAATTGTAAAGGCTAAAGATTTCGAACATGCGCTACATCTTGCAAATGCATCACCATACGGATTATCGAGTGCAATTTATACTAATGATAGATTAGAAGCATATAGATACAAGTCAGGAATTAAGGCAGGAATGACTGGAATAAATAATTCTACTACTGGTGCTGAAGCGCATCTTCCTTTTGGTGGAGTGAAAGGTAGTGGGAATGGAACTCGAGAATCAGGAATATGGGTGATTGAATCATATTCATACTGGCACGCAGTAAATGACGAATTATCAGGTAAGTTACAACTTGCTCAGATGGATGTAGAAGAAATTGAGTTAATTGAAGAAGAAGTGGATTATTCTACATTGGCTTAAATCATCATTTCTCCACACTCGGGACATGGGAGAGTAGGTAACCAAACTCCAGGCATATGTCCACAATTCGGACAAATTGATGAGGATATATCACTGAAATCGTCCATTTTAATCAAACATACGAGAAATAACAGGAACTTGAATATTCCGTTAATAAGAAGTGAGTGACTAGGTGAAAAGCAATCACTTATTGGTGTCCTTTCATTCGCGAGATGTACTGGTGCCTGCGCTAGTTGGTGAGTTCTTTGTCCGATGCTATTAAACTTCCTTTAAGGAAAGGATTTGGAAAAACAGATAGAATTGACAAATGGTGGACTAAACCATTTTGGATGGGCTTTGGATTAACTCTAGCTCTTGTGTACACAGCTTTGCGAGTTCTAGTTTGGGATGGAGCAATTCACTATGATGAGCACAGAGTAACGTCACCAATCTTTTCACCGGACGTAATACACTTATTTGATCTAAAAACTCCTAATTGGATGAATTCAGCTTTACTGATATTATGGATTCCATTTGGATTCAGAGGAACCTGTTATTATATGAGAAAAGTCTATCATAGAGTATTTTTCCAAAACCCTACAGCATGTGTAGTTGCAAAACCGGAGATAAATTATCGAATAGGATATAAAGGTGAAACAGGACTATTTGTACTAAATAATATACACAGATATATGTTGTATTTAGCAATAATTATTCTTTCAATGAAAGTTTATGACGTATACCATACAATGTGGTTCAATGGAGGTACCGAATTTGGGATATCTATTGGGACATTAGTACTAGCCACTGAATCAATTCTTCTATTCATGTATGTGGCTTCTTGTCACGCATTCAGACACCTCTTTGGAGGAGGAATGAATCAATGGAGAGGAGGAGTCTCCGGAATTATGGGTAGATTATACATCAAAGTTAGTAATCTAAACATTGAACATGCATTCTGGTTTTGGACAAGTCTAGTAATGGTGTTTCTAGGAGATTTGTTTGTTTTGGCTGTTGCAGAAGGAATTCTTACAGACATTAGGATAATGTGAGGTGAAATAATGAGTGAAAAATACATTATTCATGAACATGATGTCGTGATAATTGGAGCAGGAGGTGCTGGTCTAAGAGCGGCGATAGAAGCTAGTAATTTAGGAGTCAGCGTTGCCATGATATCTAAATCAATGCTAGGAAAAGCGCATACTGTAATGGCAGAAGGAGGCGCAGCTGCTGCACTAGGTAACAAAGATCCTCGTGATAATTGGCAAACACACTTTCGAGACACGATGAAAGGTGGAAAGTATCTGAATGACTGGAGGATGGCAAGGATTCATGCTCAACAAGCACCAGATAGGATTAGAGAACTAGAAACTTGGGGGGCAGTATTTGATAGAACTCCTAAAGGTCTAACAAATCAACGAAACTTTGGAGGACATACTTACCCTCGATTAGCACACATAGGAGACGCCACGGGTCTAGAATTAATCAGAACTCTTCAGGAGAAAGGAGTCCACATGGGTATGGATATATTCATGGAATTCACTGTACGTAAAATGTTCAAGACTGACGGGAAAATATCAGGATGTTTCGCCTATGATAGGAATGACGGAACATTACATGTTTTCAAAGCAAAAACAATTGTTATGGCAACAGGAGGCGCGACAAGATGTTGGGCTGTTTGTTCTGGTTCATGGGAGTATACTGGGGAAGGGTATGCATTAGCCTATTGGGCTGGCGCTGAAATGGGGGATATGGAGTTTATCCAGTTCCATCCTACAGGAATGATTTGGCCCCCCTCTGTAAAAGGAATATTAGTTACTGAGGGCGTTCGAGGAGAGGGAGGTATGCTGACCAATTCTGAAGGAAAAAGATTCATGTTCGATTACGTACCTGAAATGTATAAAGATGAATTTGCTGATACAGAAGAAGAGGCTTTGGAGTGGGTTTCCGAGATTGTAGAAGGGAAGCTTGCAACTGTACGTAGACCTCCTGAATTATTGACTAGAGACGTCGTTGCTAAAGCAATTAATTCTGAAAGAGATGCTGGTAGAGCCAGTGCTCATGGAGGAGCATATCTAGATATTTCTTGGAGAGAACCAGATCAAGTAAGGAAAAAACTACCTGGAATGTATCATCAATTTAAGGAACTAGCAGCAGTTGATATTACAACTGAAAAAATGGAAGTAGGCCCTACTGCCCACTATGTTATGGGGGGAATAAAAGTTCACCCAGAAACACAGGAAACCACAGTCCCTAGAATGTTTGCTGCTGGGGAGGCTGCCACAGGACTACATGGTGCCAATAGACTTGGAGGAAATTCGCTTTCTGATCTTATTGTATTTGGAAAAATTGCTGGAGAGAACGCTGCATTGTTGGCTAAAGATATTGATGAATTTTTACCTATAGACTCTAATGAGATTGAAAATGCAATTGAAGAAACATTAGCACCATTGAGCAGAACAGAGGGGGAAAATCCTGCGAAGGTTGTAGAAGATTTAAGAGAAATGATGCAATATAAGGTAGGTATAATCAGAACTGAAAAATTGTTGAAAGAAGCATTAAAAGACCTAGAAGATTTAGAAAAACGTGCTCAAAAAACATCCGCTGGAACTAGTCGTATTTACAATCCTGGTTGGCATCAGGCACTTGAGATAGATGCTATGATAGATGTAAGTAGAATGTGTACACTTGCCGCATTGTACAGAGAGGAGTCTAGAGGAGGGCATACAAGAGATGATTTCCCAGAACCTGATTACAAATATTGGGGAAAAATAAATACTGTTATTACGAAGAAGGAAGAAATGACAATTGAGCATCGGAGATACCCCCCTATAGATGAAGAATTGAAAAAATTACTTGATATTGAAGACTTACATGAGGAGGAATAAAATGAGTGAAGATGTAACATTCAAGATTTTCAGAGGAGAACCTGACGAAGATGGAGAACCATTCGGAGAAATGATAGACTATACAGTTGAAATGGATGAAGGAATGGTAGTTCTTGATGTAATTCACAGAATTCAAGCAGAGCATGCCCCTGATCTCTCTTGTAGATGGAATTGTAAAGCAGGAAAATGTGGTTCTTGTTCTGCAGAAGTTAATGGTAAACCACGTCTAATGTGCATGACAAGAATGGAAGAAGTAATGGAAGAAACTCCTGATGGAGACCCAGTCCTTGTAAAACCAATGCAAGCATTTCCGTTGACTAAGGACTTAGTTACTGATACCTCCTGGGCATATGAGATGAATAAAAAAATGGTTCCTGTAAATGGACCTGACGAATTAGATTGGAAATTTAATCAGAATGAGGCTAATAGAATACAAGAGTTCAGAGGTTGCATTGAATGTATGTTGTGTGTAAACACATGTCATGTACTTCGAGAACATGAAAAATTCGATGAGTTTGCAGGGCCGAGATTTTTTGTACGTTTGGCAGGATTAGAAATGCATCCACTAGATATTGAAAATAGAATTCCTGAAATTAAAGAGGATTTTGGTATAGGCTATTGTAATATCACTCGTTGTTGCACTGAAGTATGTCCTGCTGGAATTAATATTACTGATAACGCAATAATTCCTCTGAAAGAAAGAGTAGTGACAGAATACTATGATCCAATAGCAATTATTGGGAAGAAATTAGGATTAAGATGATTTTAACCCTCTCCGAGTAACCCCGGAGAGGGGTTTTGTAATTCCGAAAAAAAATAGATTACTCACAATCGAGTAATTCCATTTTTCTTTACATTGGCCTTCTTGATTTTATCTGGCAGCCAAGCTGGTCCATTAGCTGGCTTAGCAACAACCTCAGTCCAACCTTCAAAATTATGAACACGGTTTGTTCCACGTTCACGCAGTTGGATATCGGTTTCACCACGAGTTGCTGCTTTCAGGGCTGCTCCACGTGGCTGCTTGCTTACGAACACTTGACTAGTGTCCTTTCCATTCTTCATCAATACGAAGTATTTTTTGTCTGACATAAAGCAATCCTCCACCACTTCGCCTTTCAAAATAGGATATGAAGGTATTGTATAAAAAACGTGATACTGCGCCACATTAGGGGAAAAACCGAAAAAACCAACTAGGGAAAAATCATTTACATTTCAGCGCAAGCAAGCGTTTTAGTATTCAGAACTCCGGGTATTGCGCGTATTGATTCTACTACTAACCGGGCTATATCACCCATATTATCTGCTTCTAATTTAACTATCAAATCATGATCACCAAAAAGAAGATTTGCATCTGTAACAAAAGATAGAGATGAAGCTGAATTAAACACTTCTACTTCTGAACCCGGTTCGACATTTACTAATACATAACCTACTGACATATACTAGTCGGAGACGCCTTCACGCATCAAATGTTCGCTTTGATACTCAGAATGTTGAGAAGAAGCATACATATTGGATGCCCTAGTCTCAACATAATATGGCAGAGGTCATTATAGTCCGAGAATGTAAATATGGACAGGTGAGAGTATGCTTCGGTAATGTATCTAGGGTTGAAGGAGATATTATGGTACTACCGGCTAATAATAGACTGGCGGGAAGAGAGGGGTTAGATGAAGTAATGCAATTAGCTGCTGGACCTGAATTGAGAGCTGCCTGTACAGAAATAGCAAAAGAGAAACGTAAAACTAATTCTCAACCTTGTGGAGTAGGGGAAGCAGTTACTACTTCTGCATATAGCCTCCCTGCAGAGCATCTCGTACATGTTGTAGGTCCAGATTGTAGAAGACCTACACAAGACCAATATCGGAGAGAGTTGTTAAAAAAGTCATATGAGTCATTATTTACAGAAGTTGAGAATCTAGAACCTCGAGAAACTTTGGTTCTACCTCCATTGGGTATGGATGTATTCTCTTATCCACATAGAGAAGGAGCTAGGATGACAATGGAAATAGTATTAGCTTGGATGGATGAAGGAGAAGATCCAGGTGTTGATATGGTATTAATTGTCACAAATGAACAGAGTTTTCTAAAGAATATGAAAACAGTATATCGTGAAAGTGAAGACCAATTTCCTGGAGTCGACAGAACCAGAGAATATAGGAAAGGAAAATTCGAATAATTAGATAATTGTCACTAGTACAAACCCTCAATAATTGATTAAAATAGCATAAATGATGCGATGTCCTCAATAACCTTGAGATTACGATAGTAGCATGGGAATAGGAGGAGCATACGAGCGTGAGTTGCGCTCAGTACTCGCAGGTGAAGAAAAAGGAATTCGTGCAATAACAAGATCTTGTAGTGAAACCGAACGTGCTCAAGCCATGCAAATTTGTCAACGTCCATTTCTAGTTGTTAGAGCGCCTGGAAGTGGATCAGAAGGTACGGGAGATCTCTTAGCCTTAAGGGGAGATATGTGTTTCCCTATAGAGGTAAAATCTTCAAAAAAACCTAAACTATATCTTTCCGGTAGAACTGTTTTACAGTATCAAGCATTAGAAGAAATAGGTGTTAGATGCTCGATTCAACCATTCTATGCTTACAGGTTAAAGGGAGTCAGAGGAGATAGTTGGAGAATATTTAGAGTTAGAACAGAGGGCCTTACAGGAAAACTAAGATTACTTTCTAGAACTGTTCCTGAACTACCTTTAACAAGAAATGGAACACCATATTTAGATTGGGAAAAGGGACTCCCTTTGCATAAATTTCTCTCTTTAATTTCTAAGTCTGAAAATGCTAATAATATTCAACCAAGTACTTCACTAAATAAAACTAATTTTTCAGTAAGTGATTCATCTAAAGTTCAGTATGAATCATCTTCTGAGAGAACTGCATCAAGTCTATCGAACTCTTGAATTAGATTTTTCACTTCTTGATTTAGGTTTGAAAGCCTAGCCTGATTTAATAAACGAAGAATACTATCTCTTTCTCTGCGAATATTATCAAGTTGACGTTTTTCACTCTTAATATCCTCTGAACTGCGTTCTACCATGTAAATCGGAAAGGGCAATCTTTCAAATCATTTTTGCAATATAGAACACAAGTTGAAGAATGGGAGTGTTGGCGTCCTAATATGCAAGATGAGGAGGGGTCTGTCATGAATCATCTTTTACCAATGATTTCAATCTACTTTTTTTATCTCCTAGGGCTACCAATATGGGGGGCTATAATTATGATAATTTGGTACTCTGTACTGATAACTCTAGAAAATAATGGAACGCTCGATAATTGGGATGCGACAAGAGTTTTAGGTTTTATTTTGATGATTAGAACAAAAAAGGGAAGAGTCTTTCTTGAAAGAGTTTCAAAATATAGAAAATTTTGGAGAGGTTTTGGAGAATTTTCAATTTGGTTATGTTTTCTTGTAATGTTCGGGGTAATGTTTCTTCTAATTTTCAGCGCTATACTAACTGCTTCTTCACCGCCAGAAGAGTCAATTCCTGCTAAAGATCTTTTATTGATTCCTGGAGTAACAAGCTTTGTACCATTCTGGTGGCCTGTAATTGCACTGATCATTGCAATAGTGATTCATGAATATGGACACGCAATACAAGCAAGAGTTCATGGAATGAGGGCTAAAAGTTTTGGATTATTACTGTTAGGACCTTTGCCGATGGGAGCTTTTTTTGAACCTGAGATTCAAGAAATGACTAGGGCACCTAGAAGAGAAAGGCTAAGAATTTATGCTGCTGCACCTTCGATAAATATTGTATCAACATATATAGTCATATTATTGCTATCATGTACTGCATCAGGATTTATTGCTTCAGAACCTGGATTGCATGCAAATGCGATTATAGTCAATAGTGGTGCTGAGGAAGCGGGATTAGAACCTTATGAAATAATCACTCATCTTGATGGAATGGATGTTTCAGATTATGATTCCTTCTCAGATATAATGAGTTCTAAATCCGCAGGCGATGAAATGAATTTATCTGTTTTATCTAGAAAAAACAGTATTGGGGAGAGGGACTCAAGAGAGATTACTGTTACACTAACTGATCAATTAGATTACTATCTATCGCTAGGAATTCCTACTTCATTCCAAGAGGATTGTGAGAATGATGAACAGTGCATGGAGGATTATGTCAAATTCCTAAATGAGAATGGTATAGAACAAGGAAACGCTTTTCTTGGAGTTAGTGGAATTTCTTCAGGTACTAGTGGGGTAGATGGATATAAGTTATCATCTACTGAGGACTTAAATCCGTTAGTAAGAACTATTATTTTTGTATTTAAGCCATTGGAATTATTGGGTGAACCAATAAGATTAGATGGGCATTCTATGCCACTAGAAGAGAGAGATTTACTTGAATCAGGAGACGGACTCATTTCTTCCACTATAGGAACAAATGGTATGTTGGCTATTTTTGATTTCTTATTCTGGTTTGCATGGATAAATTTCATACTTGGTTTTGCTAACTTGATACCTATGGTTCCATTTGATGGTGGACAAATTACCAGAGATTCTACTCACTCAATTATAAAATTCTTTGGAAGAAATATGAATCCTCTAAGAGTTGAAAAAATAGCTAATAGAGTTAGTGGTTTGAGTAGTATAATTATACTTTTAATTGTACTATTCCCAATATTATTAGCTAATATGTTGAACTAGAAAACTTATTCTTCTTCCTCATTTTCTCTGGATATAAAGGTATCATAAACCATAGGGAGAATAACCACTGCAGCAATCAATGTAAACAGATTATTCCAGGTTTGTCCAGACACAAATGATGATGTTCCTGAGAAAAAGAGTTTGATTGCTCCGACCCATGGAATCTCAGAAGATGCAACTCCCACAACCCAAACATCTCTCACTGCGGTGACAGGATTACCAAACTCATCTTTTAAACCGCGACTCTGAATATATGAATCATCGGCTGTTGAACTAGTTGCCCTTAGTTGATCAATTGTACATCCATTTGTCATCCTATTATCACCAGTTGTCAAATATCCTTCATGTCTAGGAATCCACTTATCAATTGTTAAATTCCCATGAGGTGCACAAGAGTAATCTAAAGTTAACGAAATATTGCTTACATTTACTAAATGGGTTCCTGGGACATCCCATGTCAAAATACAAATATATTCTAGCTCATCGAATACACCCTCAGAACAGGAGTCATCAATTGGTTTTTCAGTTACGTTAGTTTCTACTTTGAGTAATACTCGGTGAATAACTGGGGTATCACTACCTCCATTTTTCTGATAAATTATAACATCTCCAAGCATACCATGCATTTCATATCCAAAATTCGTATTTTCCTTGTTGGAAGCTTCTACATATGTCACTATATCTACTCTTTCAGGATTCATAATTAGTACCAAATCACCAGGATCAATCGCTCCTATAGAACCATCTTCACTATGCTTCATAGAGCCAGATTCAACAACAACCATAGGAGGAAACATACCTGTAGCTAACCACATTGAGCCAAGTAGTAAGAAAACTAAACCTACAGCAAGTAATGCCTCTCTAAGATAGAGTTTGAAATCATTTGACATACTAATTCCCCTTAGAGTTATACGGCCTAGTAGAGTATAATAGGAAAGATACGAATAAAATTAGAATAATACTAACCGGATCAAAATGAGGAGCGGTGTGATGGAAAGAGGTTAATCCACTGAACCTTTCTGTGAGATCTATTGTGTATTCTCTAGTTCCTTCTTTGGAAGCTATACCAAAAATAGTATTCCATAACAGGGAAAATAAAGTTATCGAGGTAATGAAAATTAATATTCGGTGGAAAATTAATTCTCTAAGTAGACCTAATCCTGGAAGTTGGCGAGAAATAACTGATTCTGGATTATTCCACCATTTTTCATTAACTAGAAAATCAGTCTGAGTATTAATCTTGGAAGAATTAATCAGATTCTTTCCAACGGGAATTTCATGCAGTTCAAGTAATTCACGCATAAGACCGATATGCCTTTCTCCCAACATAATAGCTGCTTCTTCACCTTCTTTGCGACGCCTTAAAACTTCAGCGCGTGAATCTAACAACAGAATATCATCCAGAGTTTGTTTTTTCTCTAAATAAAAGAAGAACTCTGGGCCGACATAAAAGGTACCAATTGCTCCGATTAACATGCCTATCCAACTTAATGTTACAATATTTTCTTTAGATGGATCTGTAGGACCTGAAAGGCCAAAAAGAAAAATTATTCCCCAAAGTAAAAGTGCGAATGATAGAATTGAAACATTGGTGATGATTTGAAAATGTCTACCACTTTGGCTATCCCATAATCGACCGAAAAAACCTAAATTTCTTTCATCACGACGAGCCATTATAACATTCGTGGGTAAGGCTTCGTGGCTTAGTGTCTTACGCTAACAAGTTCACATGAAAAAACTTGATTTAACCAATTAATTGATTTGCTATACTATCAATCGAACCTTATGGTGAAGCAATGGCTAGTGGTCTTGATTGTTGTTGGATTGATGCTTTCTGGCTGTATCGGAGATGAATTTCTAGATATGGATAACGATGGTATAGAAGATAACGAAGATTTAGACAGAGATGGGGATGGCTGGATGAATATAATGGAGATTGATTGTGATAGTGACCCAGACAATTTTGAAGAAATACCAAACGATCTTGATAGTGATACAATCTGCGATAATTTAGATGAAGATATTGATGGTGATGATTTACCAAATGACTGGGAAGTCGAAAGAGGGCTTGATCCAATGAATAAAAATGATACTATTGTATGTCATGGATTGTCAAAATACTGTTTAAGAAACTATGATGATTTTACATTTCCTGAAACACATAATGCTTTCGCAACATCCGAAGATGGAGTAATTCTTGGAACTAATCACTACACAGGTCTTCAGGCACAATGGGATGGAGGAGTTAGAGCATTTATGGTTGATGCCCATCATCTAAGTGAAGATGAAACTGAAGCTGAAGATGTGAGATTTTGTCATGGTTCTCCAGGACAATTCCCCCACCCCTGTAAGTATTCCGAAGTAGACCCATTTGAATGGTTATCACTTCTAAATTCATTGATGAATTTAACTAATGAAAATTGTTCATTCATGTGTGGGGAAGTTGTGTCAATACTAGTTGAAAACTATGTTCCTGCGAATCATTTAGAGTTTTTATTTAATCAAACTGGAATTTTAGAAAGAGTATTTATCCATCAATTAGGAGAACCTTGGCCTTCAATTGGAGATATGATTCTACAAAAGAAGGATGTAGTCATATATGTCCAATCTGAGTATAATGAAAGTTTTTCCTATTTCCATCCAGCCTGGAAACATAGTTGGGATACTCCATATGGTCAGCAAGATAAAGAAGAAATGACCTGTGAATTGGGAAGAGGTGATTCGAGTCAGTCTGTATGGCATTTGAGTAATTGGTTGAGTAGTATCTTCGGTACAGCAGATCCTTACAAAGCTCATGAAGTAAATGAGTATGAATTTTTACTAAATCGAACTATCGAATGTTGGGAAATTATGGATAGGAGACCTACATTTGTAGCCGTCGATTATTGGGAAGATGGTGAAATAACAAATGTAACAATCACCTTAAACAAAATGGAAAATTGGGATGATGAAATACCTGCTCATCCATAAATTAAGTTCCTGTAGTTAATCTGTAATTCGTTGGGTTTTCTAAATAGAACCCTGTCGATACGGATATGGAAGGGGCAGCAATAGAATTTCTGCACCCTAAAGTTAGAGATTTAATAAATAATTTAGGTTGGAATCTAACTCCAATTCAAGAAGAAGCGGCTATTGATTTATGTGCAGGAAAAAATAGACTTTTAGTTGCCCCAACCGGAAGTGGAAAAACAGAAGCTGCAATATTACCTATAATTTCTAGAGCAATTAATGAGAATTGGGAAGGTTTGTCAATTCTATATATTACTCCATTGAGAGCACTAAATAGAGATATTGAAAGAAGATTATCTACGATGCTAGAACCTCTTGGATTAAGTGTCGGATTAAGGCATGGAGATACTACTCAAAAAGAAAGAACGAAACAATCAAAAAATCCTCCTAATTTATTGATTACAACACCGGAAACCACACAAATAATGATGTTAGGAAGTAGATTAAGAAAACATCTTTCAGGCGTTAAAGTTATTATTTTAGACGAAATTCATGACTTAGCAGGAAGTGAAAGAGGTTCTCAATTAATGGTTGGTCTAGAACGCATTGCCGATATTAACCCCAATAACATACAACGAATAGGCCTATCAGCAACTGTTGGAAATCCCAGTGAAGTTGCTGATTATATGGCTAAAAATGCACAGCCTATACTAGGTCCTGCTCCAAGATTTACAGATGTTTTAGTGCATAAAGAAATACCTTCTCCTGAAGATGAGATTTTATCTGTAAAATGGTCTGTTTCACCTAATTCAATTGCAGCTTTTAGAAGGCTGGCTAACTCATTAATGGAAGATTACCCATCATTAGTATTTGTTAATTCAAGATCTGCTGCTGAAACTGTTGCTCAAAGACTAACTTCCATTGCATCGGAAATAAAAATCGGCGTACATCATGGAAGTCTTGCTTCCGATACTAGAAAAGAAATGGAAGATAAACTAAGAAATGGCGATTTACATGGAATTATTTGTACTAGCAGTTTAGAATTAGGAATTGATATTGGGTCAATTAAGAAAGTACATCAATTACAATCTCCAAGGGCAGTGGATAGATTACTACAAAGAATGGGTAGAGCCGAACATCATCTAGGCGGAACTGGTAGAGGAGAAATTCTAGCATGGGAACTAGATGAAATCTCTGAATGTGCCGTGATTTCTAGAAGAGCTATGGCATCTGAACTTGAAGGTGTAGAATGGCAAACAGAACCAGGAATTGTTGCCGCAAATCAGTTCATACAGTTAAGTATAGAAAGAGGATTAGTACCACTTCAGAAAGCTAATGATATCATAGAGAGTTGTTCATTATTTAGAGAATGGAATTATGAAAAAACTCTGAATATTTTGAGAGTATTGAATGATCGATGGCTAATCAAACTTGTTGAGAATCCTGAGGATTCAGATGTAACTAACTGGCCTGCAAGACTCTGGGAAGAACTAGCAAAGAAGAGTAATCAAAATGTTCCTGAGAAAAGGCCTCCATGGGACGAGGAACAAAAAGAATCTGATAAAGTTAGATGGAGAAAAGCAATGATAAAACATCTGCCCAAGAGTCTGGAAAAAGGTTGGTTTTCCCCATCTGGAAAAGCAGCTAAATCCAGAACTGAGCATATCTCCATGATTCCAGATGAAATTTCTTACAGAGTCCGAGATGCAGTAAGTAGATCTGTTCTTGGTTCTGTTGACGAAGCATTCGTTTTATCACTAAATAATGATGCTAGCGATGATTCTCTCGGGAGAGCAAGAAGATTTGTAATGGCGGGAAGAACTTGGCAAATTGTTGATGCTGATCCTGAGCAAGAAGAACTTCTAGTGGCTCCGATAAAAGAGACAGGAGAGGCTCCAGTATGGTCGGGAGAATTACCTCCAGTTCCAAAAGAAGTAGCAAGAGAAGTGGGGAAATTGAGAAGGGCTGTTGCCATATCTATAGGAGCAATTGAAGATGATAATTCAGTAATTCCCTTTGAAGAATATCCATTATCACCTAGTGCAAGAGATGTACTGATTAGAACTGTTGCAGACCATATTGAGGCTACTGGGTATTTACCTGATGAAAGAACTATTACAATAGAAGAAAGGCAAAATACAATTATTCTAAACACATGTGCTGGTTCCAAAATAAATGAAACTTTAGCGCATTTAATTCAAGCATTTGGTTCATTAAAAGAAGGAAAAATGGGGAGGACATTAATCGACCCTTATAGAATATCAATTCAGATCCCAGGTACGAATACTGCAGATATAATTGGATGGTTACAAGATACCCCTCCTGTTGCTTTACCTTCTTTGATGCGAATGACAATTCCCAATAGCAGAGCAGTAAGATGGAGAGTCGTCCAGGTCGCAAGAAGAATGGGGGTTTTACGGAAAGGGGTTGACCCACGTAAAGTAAATCTTCAAGGTTTGATGAGAAGATGGAAAGGAACCCCAGTAATAGAAGAAGCGCTGAGTAAGTTATTCCATGAAAGAATGGATATAGAGGCAACTGTAGACTTGCTGAAAGAAATACAAAATGGCGAAAAAAAGTTATTAGTAACTCCACCAGGACCTCTTGGTCAATCAAAAAAGAGCGAAAAAGATCTGTTACTTCCATCATGGTCTGATAAAGAACTTAGAGACCATTTAGAAGTTAGATTAATCAATGAAAGAGCAGTATTAATTTGTCTAAATTGTAAAAATAAGACAAGGAAGAGAGTAGCTAGATTCGCAGAAAGAATTGAACCATGTTCAACATGTTCAGGAACTATGCAAGCATGTTCACCGGAAAGAATGGAGTCCATGTTATCGGATTGGGTTGAGAGTAAAGATCCAAAGATATATGGGAAGATGACTAAGAATGCAGAATTGATTCGCACTCATGGAAAAGATGCAATAATTTGTATGATGGGCAGAGGAATTGCAGAAGAAACTGCCACTAAAATACTCAGAGGACATATTTTTGGAGAGAGGGTAAGATTACTTCGTTCTATACATAATGCTGAGTTAAAATATGCTTCAACTAGAAGATATTGGGGATAAAAAAAGGCAATCACTATTTCCATCCTTTCACGGGGTATTGACATGCTCATCGGTTTGACGGGGAAAAATGCGTCTGGAAAGTCGACAGTTGTTAAATGGTTTTCAAAAAAGGGCTTGGAGACTTTGTCCTGTTCCGATTCTATCAGAGCATGGCTTGCAGAACAAAATATTGAACCTACAAGAGACGCTTTGATTGAAGGAGGGAGAGAACTTAGAAGAAAGGGTGGCGCTGGAATATTAGCAGAAATGTTGCTAGACATTCTGGATGGAAAGGATGCTGTTGTTGATTCAATTAGGACCCCTGGAGAAGTTGAGGCTTTGAGGAAAAGAGATGATTTTATCTTAATAGAAATTAGAGCAAATACAGAAACAAGATGGGAGAGACTACAAAGTAGGGCAAGAGCTGGTGATCCCTTAGACAAAGAGACTTTTATGGAGCAAGAAAAGACAGAGGCTGTAGCTAAAGATGAGGCAGGGCAGGCTCTAAATGCAACTGCAGAATTGGCAGATTTAGTAATATTAAATGATGGGACTGAAGATGATTTAATCAATGATTTAGATGAATTATTACTCATATTAAAATAATAATCTAATCATGCTGTTCTGACAATTATCCCTGCTTCATTCATCATTTCAGAAGCAATATCGAAATCTTTCTGCCATCTTTCTGGTATTTGTAAATCTTTAGGATAGACAACTTCGCTAACACCTGCTTGAATAAGAGAACGTGTACATCTAGAACAAGGTGGCCAGGTTACATAGGCCATTGTTCCCTTTAATGAGATACCAATTCTTGCAGCATGCATTATTGCATTCTCTTCTGCATGACAAATCATCGGATACTTCTGTTCGCGATCTTCAAGTCTCTCAATTTTATCTTCAATCCCTCTAGGAAAACCATTGAAACCAGTTGACCTAATTTCGCGATCTTCACCAACAACAATACAACCTACTTTAGTTGACGGATCTTTAGACCAGTCAGAGATATGCTTCGCTAACTCTAGAAATCTTTTATCCCATTTGTCGCTCATATAAACATCTCCAAAATATCTATCATAAGTCATTATCCCTATTCGCTTCTGTACGATTAGGGTCGTAACCATCAAATGAAGTAGGATTTGCATAACAATCAGGATCATCTCTATCGGCTTTTCCACCATTATCATTATCTAAACCATCACCGCAATTGCCTATATCATCATCATTTGATGAAAGAAAACTTTCTGCGCCACCACCGGCTAGAATAGCAAATAACAAGCCAGAAAGAACAAGGATAAGGGCTACTAAGATATATTTCGAAGTACTGTCTTGTGGTTCTAAGACTACTTTAATTTCAGTTTTCTCATTCGGCTTATTAGTCATCTACGAGCCATCCACAAGGGTCATCCTTTTTGATTATCGGTGAACGCGGAGTTCCTCCCAAAAATTGAGATTGTCTCTTGAAATTATATAATTTAGAATATCTCCAACAAGATAAACACTGCCTATAATAACTAATTCTACTTCATCAATTTCACAAATTTTAGACGCTTCTTCAATTGCATTAACTGGGTTTTTAATTATGTCACGAGAGGTTTCCATATGGCGACAAATTATATTTTCTAATTCCTCGGCACTAACTGAATTATTCCTTCCAGAAAGAGGTTCAGTAAATATCAAATGATGAAAAATTGATTGGTGAAGATTCTCCTTTAAAAATGGCGACAAGGTGTCTTTAATATCAGCCTTCTCAGTAACTCCAATGATAAATACACTCGGTTTTTTGATAGAATTAAGTTCAGACTCAAAACCTTCTTTATTGTGAGCTGCACAGACTTTCACTGGAAAGTCATACCAAGATGAGCCGTACTCCGGAGAACGACCCGGCCATTTACATTCTACTTCAGAATCTTTCCATTTGAAAAAATTTGCGACTTTTTTCGTCAACATAGTCCAGTTCTGCCAATTTGAAAAATCTTGATTCGTTTCAATTATCAAAAGATCTTCTCCGACTTTATCTGAAATTACTTTCAATACAGAAGCAGTTAAATTATCACTTTTTGACAAAAATAATGGAACTCCTGGTCGATGAATACCGGCTTTTTCGAAAGCGATTTCTTCCAAGCTTTCTCCTAAAAATTCAGTATGGTCTTTGGAGATTGTAGTTATTACACAGAGATCAGCATCTACTAACCTAGTAGAGTCTAACCTACCTCCTAAACCGGTCTCAATAATAGCTCTGTCAATATTATTCTCACTGAAAACAACCATAGCAAGTAAAAATGTGACTTCAAAAAAAGTTGGTTTACAGACAGGAGAAATCAATGAGGCCGTTCGTATTTTTTCTAGAAACATATCAAAATCTTTGGGAGAAACAGGGACTCCATTTATCCTAATTCTTTCTTCTATCGTAATTAAATGAGGAGAGGAAAAGAGGCCTACTTTGAGATTATTTTCTCTCGCCACTGCAGAAAGTTGAACACATAAAGAACCCTTACCATTTGTGCCTGCAACATGAATTGAAGGAAAATCAAGATGGGGATTCCCTAGTCTCTCCAATAAAAGATTACAATTATCAAATCCTAATTTAACTCCAGAATCTTTCGTGTTTTCTAGCCATTTTCTAACGTTCAAAAAATAATCACCCACTAGTTCTACTACACACTTGTATTAGTCAAAGTGATATGGTCTTTGAACTTCGTGGGGGTTGGGGAGTGAAAGTGAACGAGACAATAGAGGCTATGCGAGACCAGTGGAAGTCGATGACTAGTATGGCTGGAATGTTTTTGACAACCATCTTTTTAGGTATTACAATTCAACCTGTATGGGATATTCCTGAAGCCAGAGCTTTCGGAGAGGAGGGCACTACACAAAGTGGATATATTTTACTAGAATTGGGATTGATAGGCGTTTTCACTTTCATAATAATCTGGCTTGCAAGGAAAAATATGGATATGTTAATTAAAGGATTTATCATGTTCTCACTTTATTTTTCTTTGTACTATGTAGTTGCCCCATATATTGCATTAATCATGGAAATAACCTTGGGAACTCAAGAAAATGTAATTGCAATAGCACTTTTATTGAATTTATTATTAATGGTGACTTTATGGAAATTTCCTGAATGGTACATTGTGAATCTAGTAGGAATTTTGGTAGGATCAGGTGTAATAACAATGATCGGGATAAGTTTCGTACCTACTCTGATTATCATATTCATGATTTGTGCTGCAATATATGATCATTGGGCAGTAAATGGGAGTAAACATATGCTGGAACTAGCAGATACAATGATAGATTTGAAATTACCAATATTATTAGTAGCGCCAAAAGAAAAGGGATACTCTTTCTTAGATGAACAGGAAGGAGTAATGGAGGAGAAAATAAAGAGACCTTCGCAAAAAGATTGGGATAACCCTGATATTGGACATATTAAAGTCGAAAAAAAGGGTAGAGACGCTTTATTCATGGGTCTAGGTGACGTGATTTTTCCAGGCATGTTAGTTATTTCAACTATCACATTCTTACCTGAAACAGGGGCAGTCATAGGTTCTTTACCTCTAACATCATTCTTTGGATGGATTCATCTAGACCCGTTAGCGGTTGGATTGGGTACTTTATCGGGGGGATTGATTGGTTACTTTGGATTGATGACACAGGTAGCAAAAGGAAAACCACAAGCAGGGTTACCTTTGCTTAATGGAGGAGCAATATTAGGTTATTTTATTACAGGATTAATTGTATATGGTCCATCTGATTTAATTCAACAAATTAGCCTCTTCTGAACCTAAAAGCCCGATTCATTGAAAGAAGATTGGGCACTCCTAGAGTTGATAGTTATGCTAGATATGAGTATGTTTCGTGAAAAATCAGAGATTTTACGAAAAGATCATGATAAAAGAAAAATTCCTCATGACAACATTGACCAGGTGATTAGACTCGATAATGAATGGAAACAAGCTAGATTTGATGTTGATCAACTTAGAAAATCGAGAAATGAGGCGGCAAGAAGCATAGCAGCTGCAAAAAAATCTGGAGATTCGGATGCTGTAAACAAAATAATGAATGAAGTATCAAGTATCGGAAATAGAATTGAAGAATTATCAAAAATGGCGGATGATTTTCTACAGAATAGAGACTCAATAAGGATGAGAGTACCAAATATCCTTCATGAAAGTGTTCCTGAAGGAGAAGATGATCAAAAGAATACGTTACACAGTTTACATGGAGAAAAAATTAACTTAGAATTCGATGCAAAAAATCATAATGAAATTATTGAAAAGAATGGCTGGGTGGACTTGGCGAGAGCAGCAAAGATAACTGGAAGTAGATTCTATTTCATGCAGGGAGATTTGGCAAGATTAGAAATGGCTCTACAAAGTTATACTACAAACTTCCTAATTAAGAAAAATTATACTCTTGTTCAACCGCCTTTAATGATGAATAAAGAAGCTTATGAAGGAGTTACAGATCTTGGAGATTTCGAAACTGTAATGTATGGAATCGAACCCGATAAATTCTATCTCATAGCTACAAGTGAACACCCACTAACTGCTATGAGAATGGACGAAATAATCGAACCTTCTGAACTCCCAATAAAGCTTGTTGGAGTCTCACAATGTTTCCGTAGAGAAGTTGGAGCACATGGACTTTCAGACAGAGGAATATGGAGAGTACATCAGTTTACTAAAATAGAACAAATAATAATTTGTAACCCCGAAGACTCGTGGTCACATCATGAAGATTTATTGAATAATGCAACTGAATTATGGGATAGTCTGGGTTTACACTATCGTGTAGTGAATATTTGTACAGGAGATATGGGGACAGTAGCCTCAAAGAAATATGACCTTGAAGCATGGCTTCCAGGTGTTGGAGAATACAAAGAAGTAGTTTCTTGTTCAAATTGTACAGACTATCAAGCAAATCGACTTCGTATGAGATACAGAACATCGGAAGGAAACTCTGCCGTACATACATTAAATTCTACTGCTGTTGCCACTACTAGGGCGTTGGTAGCAATTCTAGAACAATATCAAACAGAAAATGGCTTAATTATGATACCAGAAGTTCTGAGACCATATATGAATAATCAGGAATTCTTAACTCCCTTGAACTGATTTGTTTTCTGTAATCTTAATTGATTGACGTATCAATAAAGCAACTAATATAACCGCAAAAATTGCAGCAATTAGGGGTGCTATTAATGCTGCAATTGTAAGAATAATACTCGCTATGTTCTCACCCGAAGCAACAAATGAGTTACCAAAACCCAGAGTTAGAGTAGATGATAAGCCACGAATCGCGACTGTAGTAACTTGAATAATTCCTGCCGAACCACCGCCAGCAATAATTGCAAAAGACCACTGAATTATCGGATCACTACCTACCAAAGCCATTGAAGTCATGCTAACTCCTGAAACTACGGCCGCTGGAGTAGCGATAGTATCCAGTAAATTATCCAACCAAGGGACATAATATGCTCCAAATTCTGCTAAGCATGCAATTCCAAGAACTATAACTGCTGCATTACTATCAAATGCGGCAAACTCAGTTCCAGATAAATCAAAATTAACAAAAGTATCAGTCCTAACTGCTAATGATAAAATAAATGGTGGCAAGAAAACTCTGAAACCTGAGGCAGATGCAAGGCTGAGGCCCATCAAAGCGGCAAGTATTGTCGTCTCTATTCCCATGATAATCCCATGACATTAGGTGTAATTAATCCACTCCCTGCATGATTAATTGAAAAAAGATGGGGTAATACTATTCTAATCACCAATTTCAACTAAATTTGCACCCATATCGACTCTATCTCCTTTCTGAAAGTAGACTGAAGTAACTTCACCGGCTCTTGGTGCTTGAATTCTATGCTCCATCTTCATGGCTTCCATTACCAATAACGTCTGCCCTTCTCTTACTCTCTGACCCTTCTTCACCATTACATCAAGAATTGTTCCAGGCATTGGTGCACTCAGACTACCCTCTGATATTGACGAGTCTTGACTTCCAGGTTCATACATATTAATTACATAAATACGGCCTTGGAAATGTATCCACCATTCATCATCACATCGAGAAACATGAGCAAAACTTCTTACTCCATCCAACTCTACAATAATTCTACCAGATTGTTGATCTTTACTTAATGAGATTTCGTCAAAGTTAATTTCTTCATCTTCAAAAATTAATTTTGAAAGAAATAGTGTCTCCTCTTTTTCAGAGAAATTTACTTTGTATCTAGAACCAGAATTACCTACACTCCATTCCATAATATCACCTAAGGGTAAGACCTCGTCAACGTTTTGAATGGATCACCAGAATGTCCACTATACTCATCTAAGATTTCTGAAGTTGAAGATAATTGATTACGATCTAAACCAAAACGACTTGCTCCTGCAGCAATTGATACTAATATTGAATCACTAATTCCTGGTTGTTCAAACTCTTCTAAAGATATATTGTCGAGATAATCAGTTGTTACAAGACCATTGGAAAATACTTCACTCTTGGATACCTCTCGTAAGAATCCAACATTAGTAGTCACACCTAAAACAACAAATTCAGATAATGCATTATCCAGTTTTCTCAATGCTGCTTCTCGAGTTGGTGCATGGACAATTAATTTGGCTAGCATTGGGTCGAAGTCAATAGTAATCTCATCTCCCTCTCTAAATCCTGAGTCCATTCTAACCCCCGGTGTTGAAGGTGGCCTCCACATTGAAAGTGTACCAATAGCAGGAAGAAAACCTTTAGTTACATCTTCAGCATAAATTCTAGCTTCAATTGAGTGCCCTGTAATTCCTACGTCATCTTGAGAAATATTCAATGGAATACCTGCGGCAATTTCAAATTGCTTCTGAACTAAATCAATTCCTGTAATTAGTTCGGTAACTGGATGTTCAACTTGAAGACGAGTATTCATTTCAAGGAAGAAAAATTCACCTCTCGAGGTGAGAAGAAATTCAACTGTTCCTGCTCCTTCATAATTTACAGATTCAGCAGCTCTTATTGCAGCTTGGCCCATATTCTTACGAATCTCAGGTGTAACCGCTGGCGATGGGGCTTCTTCGATTACTTTCTGATGTCTTCTTTGTAGAGAGCAGTCTCTTTCATTCAAATGAATTGAATTACCATATTGGTCACAAAGTACTTGAATTTCTACATGCCTAGAGCCAGTTAGTAGCCTTTCAACGTAAACTGTACCATCTCCGAAAGCTGCTGAAGCTTCTCTTGCTGCTGCTTCATATTCGGTTCTGAGCATCTTAGGTTCGTACACCGCTCTCATTCCCTTACCACCACCACCTGCACTGGCCTTTACCAATAATGGATATCCTACTCTAGCAGCAGATGTTGCTAAAACACCAAGAGGATTTGAACCTGATTCGATTGCTAATTCTTCACCAGGAATAATTGGAACGCCGGATTCTATCATTCGTCTTCGAGCAGAAATTTTGTCACCCATGGTTTCTATTGCTTCTGATGAAGGACCTATCCAAATTAATCCGGAATCCTTCACTAATTTAGCAAAATTCGCCCTTTCAGATAAGAAGCCATAACCCGGATGTATGGCTTGAGCCCCGGATTCTTTTGCAGCAGAGATTATTAATTCCATATTCAGATATGTTTCAGAGAGATTTTTACCAGGTAAATGAACTGATTCGTTGGCTACTTCTACATGTAATGAATTCTTATCAGGATCAGAATAAATAGCAATTCCTTTGAGACCTGATTCCCTAGCTGCTTTCAGTATTCTAACCGCAATTTCACCTCGATTAGCTACCAAAACTGAGCTAAATGGTTTTGGAGCATTTATCATCCAGTCAGGAAACATTTCTAACACCATTTTATTCAGATGACCAATTTGGTTTACGACGCTCTAAGAAAGAAGATAGCCCTTCTTGACCTTCTTCTGAACCACGCATTTGACTAGTTTTATCCAAAGTCCAATTACGAAGATCTTCATCACTTCCATCCCATCTATCGAAAACTAGAGTTAAATTCTTGGCTTCCGTAACTGCCATGGGACCAGTGGTAAGAACTTCTTGAGCAATGATCTTTGACCTCTCACCAAAATAACTAGATGATTCCACAACAAAATCAATTAATCCTATTCTCATAGCCTCGCTGGAATCTATTTTACTAGCCATCATTGATAATCTACGAAAGTTAGAGCTACCTATTTTACGATAAACATAGGGTCCAATTACTGCTGGTAATATACCTAATTTCGCCTCAGAAAGAGCAATTCTTGTTCCGGGTTCAGCAATCACATAATCAAAGCAAGAGACTAGCCCCGCACCTCCGCCCAGTGCTACACCTTGTATACAACCAATAGTGAAACATGGATGAGCCCAAAGTCCGTGAAACAAATTATCTAGTCTTTCGGAATCTACACGATTCTCTTCAACAGAGCGCGCTCCTGCATCTCTCATCATATTGATATCTGCGCCTGCACAGAAGTGCTTACCTTCACCAGTGAAAATAATAACTCTGAGATATTTCTCACCCTCTGAATCTTCCAGAGAAGAATTTCTTGAAACACTTCGATCGGATGTCCACTTAATTATAGAAATTAACTCACTAATTAATTCAGTATTAAGAGCATTATATACATCACTTCTGTCTAGATTAATTCTAGCAATATTTCCATTTATTGTAAGTTCACATAGTTTGTTTTTTGGAAGTAAATCACTCATTTTCATTTTAGTCACCATTACATCCTGAATACGCCATAATTTTGATCAGGCATGGGGGCATTAAGACTGGCTGAGATACATAATCCTAGAATATCTCTAGTATCACGTGGATCTATTATTCCATCATCCCACAATCTAGCTGTAGAATAGTAAGGAGAACCTTCAGTTTCATATTTTTCTAAAATTGGTCTCCTTAGATTTTCCAGTTCATAATCACTCATTTGTGGAAGATTCTCCCTAGACATTTGATCTTGTTTTACTGTAGCCAAAACATCTGCAGCCTGTGGACCACCCATTACAGAAATTCGAGAGTTAGGCCACATGAAAACAAATCTAGGGTCATATGCTCTTCCACACATACCATAATTTCCTGCTCCATGAGAACCCCCAATAATAACTGTAAATTTTGGTACAGGGACGCAAGACACTGCAGTAACTAACTTAGCGCCGTCCTTGGCAATGCCTCCCGATTCTGCATCTCTACCAACCATAAATCCAGTTATGTTCTGTAAAAATACCAAAGGTATCCCACGTTGCCCGCATAACTCTACGAAGTGAGCACCTTTCAAAGAAGATTCAGAGAATAAAATCCCATTATTCGCGACTATTCCAACTGGATAACCATGTATTCTAGCGAAACCACAAACCAGTGTATTACCGTATCTCTGTTTGAATTCATGGAAACGGCTACCGTCCACAATTCGAGATATTACTTCTCTCACATCATATGGCGTTCGATTATCATCGGGAATTATCCCCATTAATTCCTCAACATCATATTTAGGTTCTTCAACAACTTCAACATCTAATCTTTGTTTTGGTTTCACATTGAGGTTTTCAATAACATTACGGACCATTCTAAGTGCTTCAGGTTCATCTTCAGCATAGTGATCTGCAACGCCAGACTCACGTGTGTGTAAATCTGCACCACCGAGATCTTCTGCGGTCACTTCTTCACCTGTTGCGGACTTAACTAATGGAGGACCTGCTAGAAATATCGTACCATTACCTTTGACGATTATCGATTCATCAGACATTGCTGGGATATAGGCTCCACCTGCAGTACAACTACCCAATACAGCTGCAACTTGGGAAACTCCCTTACTCGAAAGAATCGCCTGGTTCCTAAATATTCTTCCAAAATGTCCTTTATCCGGAAAAACTTCATCTTGCATAGGTAAAAAAGCACCGCCACTATCTACAAGATAAATACAAGTTAGATTATTCTCGTCAGCAATTTCTTGGGCCCTAATATGCTTTTTAACAGTCATAGGATAATATGAACCACCCTTGACAGTTGCATCATTTGCTACAAATAAACACTCTTTCCCATGAACAACTCCTATTCCAGTTATTATTCCAGCCGAATGTGCTCGAGAATCATAAAGTCCATTGGCGGCTAAAGATGATAATTCAAGAAAAGGGGTTCCCGGATCACAAATTTCGTTTATCCTTTCTCTAGCAAGTAATTTTCCTCGACTGCGATGACGGTCGACATATTTTTCACCTCCACCTTCTTTAACAACGTTGATTTTTTGTTTTAATTCATCAACAAGTTGGATATTGAAATCCCTTCGACGATTGAAATCTTCACTATTCCGGTCGATACGAGTTGGTAGCCTATCCATATCTCTCAACTCTCCAGAAGGCATTCGAACTTTCAATTGAATGGGTAGGAAATCATGATTTGGCCTAATCAAACACCAATTACTGCACGGCCAACATCTCTCAGTCCAGGTGCCATTCCAACAACCATCATTGCTAAACCAACTAACAAACGAAGATGTCGTTGTCTATGCTCAAAATTTGCTATTGTGAAAAAGTATAGTATAATGCCAGCTAAAGCAATTTTAATAAAAGTAAAACCGAAAGCATTCCCAAAAAGTTGTATTACTTTATCAGAAAGAACATGTTTCTCAGAATATCCTAGATATTCTAAACCAATGGCCGTTGCAATTCCATCAAGGATCTGTCCAGCAACAGCAAGGAATACAACGGGTGACGCAAATATTGCGGCTTTACGATGTTTTTCCATCAAGTCTTTTTCAGGACTTGTTGAAGCAAGATATTCTGTCTCAGTAACTCCTATAGGTAAAACTCCAGATATCATCCCATAGCTATCTAGAATTTCTGCAGAATCTTTTCCATAATTATACATCTGCCAACAAATAACTATTGGTAAACCGATTACAAATATTAATGGCCAAAGTACAATATTAGAAGAATCAATACTTAGAGAATATGAAAATATTGCTCCAAAAAATATCAATGTACCTCCGAATCCGGTTAGATAAACGGATCGTTGAATTGTTGAAAAATTATTTAGGGATTCGCTCAAATATTGGGGAGAAAATATAGCAACTAAACCAAAAACAAATAATATTTCCAATCCAATATCACTCTGAGGTCCGATTGAGATAGAGTGAGCATACAATATAAACTGAATAAGAATTAATATACTTGCTAATGTATTAATCATATCCGATTCATTTTCTTTCGAGATCCTAGGATTATTAGTTATTGAATAACCAAGAGCACCTGAAATCACGACCCACCCAGCGGTTTGGAAATGAACTCCAGGACTTACAAAGAGTGACGAGAGACGGCTATCAAACATCTCTGCATCTTCTACTACTTCTCCAGTGGCTGCCCATAATACAAAAGGGAAAAGTGCGATAATAGTATTATCGCCACCATCTATTCCAATTTTACGCAACCATGCAGATAATGATAGAACAAATGCTCCTAATACAATCGCGTATGTTATAGTGTTCACATTATTATAACCAGAATCTCCAGTTGCTTCACCTGAAATTGGATCTAGATAATATTCATAGATTGAATTTGTCAAAGGATTATCTACATTTATTTGTTCTAATGCGAGTCCTATGAATAGTAAGGAACCTACAAAATAAAGAAAATATGTAGCCCAAAGTTCGTAGTCTTCCATCTCCTCAAGTGGATTTTCCATGACAACCGCAGACAGACATATGGCTTAGGTATAACGCATTTGGGATTAGAAAATTATTCTTCTTCATAAACTATCTTTTCATCATCTGCTAATTCCATCATTTCTGTTATTTCCTCTTGATCTAAAGTATTAATCTGAGAATTTGTAAACTTCCTTTCTCTTCGACGGCGCGCATCAGCTAGACTAGGAACTAACGCTTCAAATGTTGAAGTATCTTCAACAACTTTCTCTTCGTATGTTTCAAGACTGTAAGAGCGAATCCTTTGTCTCTTCCTATCTTGCTCCAAGCCGAAAAGTACTGTTCCATGTTCAGAACCTTGTAGAATACCTTCTATTGCAGGAGTTGCTAATGCCAAGGATTCTTGATCACCAATTACCAAAACTGTTGAGCCATAAATTGCCATTTCTGTACCAGTTAATTCTTCAATTAAACTTCTAATACGTCCATTAGTGCCAATTAATCTACTCCTCATTCTTCTAGTTTGATTTGGTTGTCTACCTACCCACTCTCTAATGTCATACATCCTCAAAAAGACATCATCTTCCAAAAGTTGGATTGCTCTTTTAGGGGCAAGACCTCTTCCAATAGCGAATATAACGTCAGGAAGTTTCATTTTTATTACTGGATCAGAACCTTCATCTGGCCAAACAACACTAACATCACCTGAATTTGATTCAATATGCAATGATGCTTTACATGCTTCCTCTATCATCTTCCTTGTGGAACCACGTTTACCAATAAGCACAGCAATACGATTTTTAGGAATCCGTGCTAAATGCTCCATATGTTCAGGGGAGTGGTCATTCTGTTTTAACTTCCTGTTTTAACTTCCATCAGAGAGAGGAGGTAATGTTGGAACAGGGTCTTCTAATACTCGAAGTAAACTTTCACCAATATCTGCATTATATCCTTGACGGTTAATCCACTGGACTAATCTAGTCACATCTCTAACAAGAAATTCTTCTGAGTGTGGATGTTGCTTAGTGACACTTTGTCCAACATCAATCACCCATGGTTCACCATCTTTCCATAAAATGTTATATTCTGAAAAATCAGCATGTACAAGTTCGGCCGTTTGCCAATTAATTGCAACGAATTCTAGTAAATCTTCGAATACCTCATACGGCTCATCAATAATTACATCTTTTAATCGAGGACTAACGCCTTCACCCTCACCTAAATATTCCATAATAAGAACGTTTTTCAAATTAGATAGGGGCTTAGGGACTCTTAAGCCATACTTCCTCATTCTTTTTAAATTTCTAAATTCTTTTCTTACCCAGATATTCACTAACTCTCTGTGTCTACGCGAAAGACCTCCAAATCTTGGGTCTCCATCGATATATTTCGCTAAACCTTTGAAAACAGCATTTGTTGTATGAAATATTTTCACAGCCACAGGTCCGTGATTAGAAGTTCCATGGAAAACATGGGCTTCCTTACCTCTTGCAATAGGGTAGTCAAGTGTTTCAATTTCTCCTTTCTGCATTAACTTGTGTAATGACATTAATGTAGATTTATCAAAAACTGCATCGAAAACTCTTCTATCTACCCAGTCATAAGTCCCTTTCCCTAAGACTCCCTGGAGACCATCCTCAATCTCAGAAAACATTTTTTCAAATCTAGGTTCAGATAACCATTCATGTTTTTTCTCACCTCGCATTAAGGAGTCGAGGTCGGGTAAATCCCAATCCTCCGAATCCGACATAATTTCACCCAAAGAAAGAATCTATATCATCATCAACAGATGATTTTTCTTTAACGACTGGTTCTTCAATCTCTAATTCTGATACATCATCTTCTACAACTTCATCTTCTATAGATTCTAATGCTTCAGTTTCTTGAGTTGATTCTGAAATATCTTCTGACATTCCAAATAAATCTACAATATCTGGAAGTACTCCTTTTCGAGACAGATATAATGACTGTGTTTTTGTATATCTCATTACTACATTGGCCTTTTCGTCCTGAAAATCCCATGGTTGAACAACAATCAAATCACCTTCTCTAACCCATTGCCTACGTCGCATTTTTCCAGGTATCCTAGCAAGACGACTCTCGCCATCTTCACAGACAGCCCTTACCCTTCTACCACCTAAAATCTGATCTGCAATAGCGAACATTTCGTTGACTTTACGATTGGGGAGAGGAACTCTAATTTTGTCACCGCTACCAGATTCTAACCTTGCTAAAAGCTCAGCGTCAACCTTCTCCTCTCTACGAGCCATGACTATCCGTCTAGCGTCACCTATGTGAAGTTGAGCCTTGGCACTCAGTTAGAAACAAAGGAATTTATAGCCTCTGCAACCATTTCTAATAATGAGTCGCTTAATGGGCCTATTCCAACTAATAGAGTTAAGATCGCACAAGCTACAATTGCTAACTTCAAACTCAAGGCATCTTTCAAAGTTCTACTATCTTCAGGTTCTTCGAAGAACATAACCAATCCAATTCTTAGATAATAAAACATCGATAGGGCAGAATTTATTACAATAGCAAAGGCCAACCAAAATACTGGTTCAACACTAGTTAACCAATCAATAACCGATGTAGCATCTGATGCACCTGTACCTGCAGATATATTGACTATTCCATTAATCATCAAAAACTTGGACAAAAATCCAGATAACGGTGGCACACCTGCTAATGACAACATGAATAGGAACATGGAACCCGCAACTAATGGTTCTCTGCGTGCGAGTCCATGCAGATCCTCCAATCTATGACTTCTTCCTTCTGTTTCTAGTAAAGATAATACCAAAAATGCTCCAAACTTGAAAATTACTAAAACTGCGAGATGGAATACTATAGCAGTTAACACAAGTTCAATCGCTTCTTCAGAACCTAATCCACTACCGATAGCCGCAAGACCTGCTAACATGTATCCTGCGTGTGAAACACTCGAGTAAGCCAACATTCTCTTTGGGTTACTACTAGTTAGAGCCGCTAAGTTACCCCAGGTCATTGTGACAACTGCAATTACAGCAATTGCAGTATACCAGAATGCCTCACCTTCTACAGGCATAGTAACCGATACTAAAATTCTCATAAGAGCAACGAATCCCATGGCTTTCGATGCTGTGGCTAGTAAACCTGCAACTGGTGAAGAGGCACCGGAATAGGCGTCTGGTGCTGCAAGATGGAAAGGTGCTGCACCTACCTTAAATCCAAATGCAACCAACATCAAGCCAACTGCAATTCCAGCTAAAGGATCGACCGATTCTGATTCAGACCACTTTATTGCTAATGCATCTAATGAGAGATCACCACTCCATAGATAGAGAAGTGACATACCATAAATTCCAACTGCTGAAGCCACCGAACCTACAATGAAATACTTCATTCCTGCTTCGCCACCTATCTTACTTTCCTTATGGAAAGCAACAAGAATATACGAAGATAAGGACGCTAACTCAATGCAAACAAATAGCATGAAAAGATGTGTGGCCATTGACATTAGGCTCATACCAAGACCGACCATTATCAGAATAATATGAAAGTCAACTTGACGACGGTTATCGATTAAAGCATCTATTTTCTTGGTAGAAATATTCTCACTATCACTTTCATTCGGTGGTTTGATATTAACTCTAGCAGGAAGTCTATGTGTGGTTGCAATAGTAGCAAGAAGTAGAGCAGCGATGAAAATCAAAGAAAATAAACGACTGAATTCTGTAACCTCTAGTGTTTCTCCTATTGTATCATAAGAGTTCTGCATAAGTCCAAAAAATAATGCAGATGTAAAAGTAATTAATGAAATCTGATTTGGTAATTTAGGATTATTCGTACTCTTGAAACGACTTCCTCCAATTAACACTGGAACACGAATTCTTGTTAGAGGTATACGGAAACTTGCTTTACCTAAATTAGGGATTAGAATTATGGCTATTAAACCGAATAACATGATTAATTCCGGAATTATTAATTCTGCTTCAGAAGTATTAATTGGAAGATTCATGGTTTCACCCCCTGATCAATTAGATGGTTAAGTAATACTTCTCGAATAAACTCAGTAGACCAATCTGACATCATATCGAAGAATATGAATGGGAATATTCCAAAGACAACAGTAAGAATACCTAGAACAAACATACTAGTATTTTCATTCCAAGTAATATCTCTGGGTTCTTCACCATGTAATGACTCTGGAAGTATACCATGGTGTCTATCATTTGACTCGAAAATAGTCTTCTGCATAGATGTCAAATAGTATACTGCGGTAATGATTAATGTCAATGCTGGTAGAAGAACTAGCCATCCAAAGCTCATCCAGAAAGCAATTAGTATAGCCACTTCAGCAACGAATCCCGCTAGTAACGGTAGGCCTAAACTCGCCATCCAACCTAGCATCATATGGGCGGCTAAATATGGTGAATGATGTGCAATTCCTCTCATTGAACCTATTTCTAATGTATGATAATGATGTTTGAAGGCACCCGCAACTGCGAATAATAGAGGGCTAATAATTCCATGAGCGAACATCATGAATAATGCTCCAGCGATACCTAAAGGTTGCATCGTAGCGATTCCTAAGAATATTAATCCCATGTGAGAAACTGATGAATAGGCAACCATTCTTTTCAAATTAGTTTGACCCATGCATACCCAAGCGCCATAGACTAAACTCGCCATACCAAGGAAAATTAGAATCGGGGTGAAAACTACTGTTGACTCAGGGAATAATGATACTGCAACTCTCAAAAAGCCATATGCTCCCATTTTCAGCATTACACCCGCCAATAACATAGAACCTGCAGTCGGAGCCTGAACGTGAGCATCCGGAAGCCAAGTATGAACAGGGACACTAGGCATTTTAGTTGCAAATCCGATCAATAATAAAATCCAAACTAAATGTCTGAGACCCTCGGATTGAATCATTTCAGTATTCATTTCAACTAGACTGAAGTGATGACCTGTTAATGTTCCAGATACTCCTGATATATCTCCAGTGTGGAAATACATTATTAAGATTCCAACCAACATTATTACGCTAGCAGTGAATGTGTATATGAAGAACTTCATTGAAGCATATTTTCTATCGTCACCGCCCCAAACTAATATCAAAAAGAACATTGGTATCAGTGTCATCTCCCAGAATATATAGAATACAAATAAATCTAAAACTACGAACACACCTAGTAAAGCACCTTCCATAACAAGTATCAATGGATGGAAAATATGGCCTTCTTTAGCGTCCCATTCTACCAACATAGATAGAGGGATTAATAGAGCAGTTAGCCAAACCATTGGAAGTGAAAGTGCATCAACACCAACAATCCAAGAAACACCAATTGATGAGATGAGAGTAACTGGTTCATTATTCATTAACTCGTATTCACCCATATTGATGCCGATCCAGTCGATACCACCAAAAGTGGTGAAGGAAAGATATGTTGCGAATGCAAACAATGCCATCGAAACTCCAAAACTAACATTACGAGAAAATTTACGTATTGATGAGGCTAGATTACCTGGTAATATCTGAGGTAAAATAAGTAGTAACAAACCCACTCCAATTGGAGTTAATGTTAGAATTGTCAAAGGATCACTCAAGAACTCACCCCCATTAATAATACGAATATACAGAGGGCCCCTACGGTTGCCATTAAGATATAATCACGAGCACTTCCAGTAGTAAACTTACGTATTTCAAATGAACCAAGAACTGATTTTGATTCTATTTGTTTAACTATTCCATCAATTATATTTCTATCAAACCAAGCAGTAAAATCGGCAAAGGGGATAACTGTACGTGCTAATACACCTTCATATAAATCATCAAAATAAAGTCTTTTATCGAGAGCCTCGGACAATTGTGATTCTGCTAACCATGAAACATCCTGTTTTCCAAACTTACCTGAAAGATTGACTAACCATCCCACAAGGAAATTAGCTTTCTCACCTTCTTTGAGCCTACCTCCGTGCACTCTTGAAGCCATTACAGGGCCGACAATGAAAGAAAGGAAAATTGTGACCCAACCTACAAAACGAAGTTTCATATCATCTGGCAAAAATGCATGTTCTAATTCATAGATAATTTGACCAATCAATGAATCTGCATGTCCATGTAAAGAAAGATTATCTGATTTATTTGAAAGGAAGTCGACTACACCTAAGACAGCTAGCGCAAAGCCACCGATAGCAGTGATAACTGTAAGTATAATTAGTGGTTCCTTAATCCAAGGAGTTGATTCATGTACATGATCAACAACCTCACTCTTAGGCTCCCCAGCGAAAGTCATGAACCACATTCTAGACATGTAGAATCCAGTCATTCCAGCAGTTGCGAGAATTAGTATAGCAGGGCCAAGCATCAGAGTTTCACCATGGAAATATGCGGACCATGTTTTGGCGATTATTCCCTCTTTAGACCAAAATCCTCCAATCAGAGGTATTCCAATAATAGACATAGAGCCAAACATCATTGCGGTAGCAGTAACGGGTAATTTAGAGGCTAATCCTCCCATATTTCTCATATCTTGAGGGTCGAAATCATGATTTCCATGGTCTGAACCATGATGGAGATGGTCATGAGCGTGATGAACTTCATGTATTACAGAACCGCTAGCCATGAACAGCATTCCTTTGGCCATAGCGTGATTAAAAAGATGGAATAAAGAGGCTCCAAGAACAAAATATCCTGCATAATATTCATCTATATTTAAGAAATAAAGTGCTGAACCTAAACCAGTAAATATGTATGCTAATTGAGACATTGTAGAGTATGCTAAAACTTTCTTGATATCATTCTGAACAAAAGCAATCGAGGCAGCCATAAATGCCGTAATACCTCCAATCCAAGCTACAATCAATCCAAAGTCTTCTAATCCTGAAACGCCATGATGATGAACATCGACAAATGGCATCAATCTTGCAACTAAGTATAATCCAGCATTTACCATTGTAGCTGCGTGAATTAATGCGGATACAGGAGTTGGCCCTTCCATCGCATCGGGTAACCATACATGTAATGGGAATTGAGCACTTTTACCAACTGCTCCAATAAATAGCATCATTAAAGCCCAAAATAATTCTCCAGAATCTACTACAGCGCCGCCAATACCCGTTGAAGGATCATCAAAAACAACTGCAAAATCTAGAGAGCCATAGATATCGTATAGCATAAATAATCCAACCATTAAGAAAACGTCACCAACTCTTGTAGTCAGAAATGCCTTCTTAGCTGCATAAGCCGCACTTTCTTTCCAGTAATAGAATCCTATCAATAGATATGAACACAATCCCATAACTTCCCAGAAAATAAACAGCCAAAGGAAGTTGTCAGCAAGTACCATACCAAACATTCCGAGACTGAACAGAACAAACTCAGCGAAGAAACGATGGTTACTATCCTCATTTATTGGATCTGTGGTCATATAGCCGATAGCAAACCAGCAAATCAAGAAGCACAAGAATGTTGCTACAAATAGAAGCATCAATGTCAAAGAATCAACCCAGACACCTACACCAAATACTCTATTCTGTGCTATTGTATAATCTGATTGAAGAATATCAAAAGATATCCATTCTAACCAACTTGTAACATCATTATTTTTTATATTTGCACTACCTAACAGATAATCATAGACAATCCATATTGTGGTAGACAAAGATACTAGAAGTGCGGCTAATCCTAATATTCCTCCTTCCTTAAATGTATTTTTCCATGTTTCATTTTTATTGTAGACTTGCCCAGTGATGAGAATAATCGGAAAAGCAATGAAAGGAGCTACGACTATCATCCAAGCAAAATCTGTAGAAGTATTATCACCTTCAAGAGCCAAGTAAGGAACAATTGCTAAGAATGGCAATAACGGTAGAAGAAGACGATACTCGTTTTTTGTTTCACCCATCAAAATCACCTTAGTTCCTCAGAATATTAGCTTCATCAAGAGATATAGTCTCTTGCGTACTGTATAAGGAAAGTAAAATCGCTAAACCAATTGCAACTTCTGCTGCTGCAATTGCTATTGCTATTGCAGTAAAAACCCAACCATCAACATCGCCATAATGCGATGCTCCTGCTACAAAGTTAAGATTTGCAGCATTCAACATTACTTCAATACACATCAAAACAATGATCGCATTTTTTCTTGTGAAAGCACCGAGAAGTCCTATTCCAAAGAGAATGACTCCAAGTCCAGAAATCCAGCTTGGATCTATCATGACTCATCTCCTCCCATATCCCAAATCAGATTAATTAGTCTTTCATCACGGACAAGATAAGATGCTCCTACCATAGCCATGGCTAACAAAGCACCAAGAATTACGGTTGCAACTGCCCACTCATCTCCATAGAGTGAAAGTGCGAAATCAACAGTTGAGGGTGGAGTAGATGATGATGCCCCCCACATTGAATGCGACATAACTTCATTTAACATTACTAAAATGAATGCAAATAGACCTAGTTTTGTTAATGCTGAAAGTGCTTTCACTGAATATCACCCTCTTGAATTTGACGACGTGTAAGCATTACGCCGAATTGTACAACAAGCATTACTGAACCAAGGTAAACTAAAATTTGTATTGCTGCTAGCATTTCTGCTGATGCCATTACCATTACTCCAGCAACTGCTAGGAATGTAAGCATTAGTGATAGAAGTGAATGAGCAACTCTTCTGGCATAAACACAACCAAGAGCACCAATTATTGCAGCAGAAGAAAGAAGAACGAAAACAATTGCTTCGAAATCTACTGCCATAAAAATCATGCCTCCGATTTAGCGGCTGCAGCCGCTTTAGCAGCTTTCTTTTCACGCTTAGTTTGCTCCTTCTGAGCCCTCTTAGCTAATTCCATATCTACCCTTTCCTGATGTACTACTGGAAGTAATCTAGTACGATCAGCATCAAACCAAAGGTCTTCCCTAGAGTATCCCGTCATACCATCATATTCATTTGACATAAAGAATGACTCGAAAGGGCACGCTTCTGCACATAAACCACAGAACATACATCTTCCAATATCAATTCGACCTGAAACAATATCTACTTCCGCTGGCTTTAGAGAGGACATTTCTACTGACTCAATGCCAGAACCATCTTGCCAACGAACTGTTGCTGTATCTCCGCTAATATCAATCACCTCTGCAAAATCATATTGTTGTGGAGGAGCAGTATGTTCATGCACTAAATCGAAATTCTCGATTTCTTCAAAAGTTTCTTTTCTTCTAGCAGCTAAACCGCCAGATTCTATTTCACTTCCTAGTCCATGCCATTCATCTCCTTCATCAGTTGTATCAAGAACATTGACTCTAGTTTCTGAGGTCATATGAAGACAATCATTTGGGCAAGCTTTCACACATGCCTTACATGCTGTACAAGTTTCCCAAACAATTCCTATCCTTCCATTGTAGTTCCCTGGAACGAAAAGCCAAGGCTCCATATCCTCGAGTCTTTCATATGGATACATGATAGTAACCGGCCTTTCTAGGAAAGGAAGAGCCGGTGATGATTCTCTGTCAGCAGCATATATTTGACCAGAAGAAGGGTGATCTTCTCCGATTCTTTCTAAAGTAAATTCATCAGTCAGATTCGCTTTCTGCCCATGATAATTATTTTTCAAGAATTTTGCTTTACCGATATATGGTACTGTCCTAAGTGCTGTCTTCAAAGTAATCCACATAGGTTTGATTACTAAATTTCTAAAATTCGGTGTTGCGTGAGGGTGTCCTGTATTATAATCCATTTTTTCACCTCCTAATCTCTTCTACTTCCTGGATATGCTTTATCCAACGTTTGAGTATTGTATGGTCTTCTTGAATACTCTAATGCATCTTTATCTTCATCTATTGCATACACAATAAACAAAATTATTCCTAGAACTGTGATTACTGGAGGAACCCAAATTGGCCAACTTGTACCAGTCCAGACCTCTAAACGTAAATACATAGCAATTGCAAGATTGAGGATAGATAGTGGGAGTAAGTATCTCCAACCAAATTCTAAAATCTGATCTGTCCTAATTCTATGTAGAGATGCACGGACCCAAACAAAGAACGCAAAGAGTAACCATGCTTTGAGTAAGACAATTACTAAACCAGGGATTAAGTCAACAACAGTCCCAATCACTGGAATACCAGAAAGTGTATCTTGGAATGGAAATTCCCATCCGCCAAGGAAGAACATAGCAAATAGGATACAAGCAGCATAAGCCCTCATCATCTCTACAGCGAACATTAGACCCCAACGAATCCCTCCGTACTCAGTCCACCATCCTTCTACAAGCTCTGCTTCTGCTTCTGGCATATCGAATGGAATCCTTTCAACCTCAGCAATCATTGTGATTAAGAATAGCGCAGCACCCAAAGGAAGCATGAATAGGTTCCAAGTATCGGATGTTTCAATCTGGAAATCTACAATTTCAAGAATATTGAAAGAACCACTAATTACTGCAATCGAAAGTACTGTGATTAGTAGAGGGATTTCATAAGCTGTCAATTGCGCAGCGGAACGCATTCCTCCAATTAGTGTATATTTGTTATTTGATGCCCAGCCAGCGAAGAATACTCCAAGAGGTGCAACTCCAAATATAGCCATCAGGAATAGTAGGGAAAGATCTGGATTAGCTGCCCAAATATGTGGACCAAATGGAATGAAGGCATAACACATTATAGTTGTCGCTATAATAATTACAGGAGCAACTTCGAAGACTAATTTATCGGCTTTTTCTGGTATTAAATGCTCTTTTGTAGCGAACTTCATGAAATCTGCCAATGCCTGGAAGAAACCCGGGAATAGGAACCAGATTCCATGGTATCCCCGATTTCCAACTCTATCAATTGTTTCTAAGTGATGGCTATTCCCGAAGGCTGAATTCAAACTCTTATTCAGCATACCTATAGGGACTCCAATGCCCATTGGTAATTTATTCCACCAATCTCCTGCAGTAGAAGGACCCTCTCCAATCCACAAACTTCTCAATGAAGTGGTAGCACCAATTCTATCCATTAAACGCCCTATGAACTTCCTCTCGATATAAGGGACGACCATCAAGGTCAACATCATTGTAGTAAAAACTACTGTACACATAATCGTTGAAACAAAAAATGCTTCTAAAGAGGGTTGTATATCTGCAAAACCAGACTGAAGATTAATTTCAGAACCGATCACAATTGGTTCCTCGAGGAACCATCTTGGCCTTGTAATAGAAAATTCTAGATCTATATCGTTTGAAGGAAGAACGTCATGAGTTTTGTCCATTGACCAACCGATTAATGACTCAGTCCAACCACGGACATCTAACCAATCACTGCTTGCCATATATTCACCTCACCTGTCTGTCTCACCGATACAGGGATCGAATGAACCCATGATTGCTGGAATATCTGCTACCTTGTATCCAATCATACATTTTGAAGCATATGGAATCGTAATGAACATTGGAGATCGAATTGATACACGATAAGGCATTTTACCGCGACCCTCTCCTCCACCGGCAATGTAGAACATTGATTCGCCCCTACTATCTTCAAAGTGGTGTGAACCTGATGTCCCTTCGGGAGCACGTGTTGGTGCCTTGCCGATTATCTTAGGATCTCCTGGCTCATGGTAAGTTTCGGCACCTCCTGGGATCTTATCTAATGCTTGCAATACTAGATTTGCACTTTGACGCATTTCTTCAACTCTAATTCGATACCTATCATAACAATCTGCACCTTTTATCGAAGAACGCTCTACTGCTGGCTCCCAATCTAACTCAGAGTAAACTGAATACGGGTGCGATGTACGTATGTCGTGATTAACTCCTGCCGCACGAATGTTAGGTCCTGAAACTCCGTGATTAATCATTTCTTCAGGTTTAGCATAACCTACTCCTTGGCTACGAATTAAGAATACTGTTGACTCATCGAAAAGTGCCTCATATTCTTGTATCCTATCCAAAAATAGTTTCAGTTTATGCCTAGCTCTGAGAGCAAAACCATGAGGTAAATCTCTTTTCACACCTCCTATACGAGGGAAATTATAATGCATTCTAGAACCACCTAACTCTTGTAATAGATCCATCATCATCTCTCTTTCTCTAAGACACCAGACTAATACACTCAGGTTTCCGATATCAGGACCATAAGCGCCAAGCCACATTAGATGACTTGCAATCCTTTGAATTTCCACTGCTACTAAACGAATATATTCAGCTCTCTCTGGAACTTCAACTCCCAGTAAGTCTTCTGCAGCATAGATATAGGCATGAGACCACGTATTTGCTGATGCATAACATAGTCTGTCGCAATAAGTAGTAATTTGTGTGAAGTCGCGTGATTCGCATATTTTTTCAACACCTCTATGGATATAACCAAGATCTGGTTCTGTATCTACAACCGTTTCTCCATCGACCTTAATTTTCAAAGTCCAAAGACCATGGGTCATTGGATGCTGAGGCCCCATAGAAATCCACATTTCTGCCATTCTCTCACCTACTTTACCCTACTAGAATCAACTGGTTTACGCATAAAACCTTGAGCGTCATCATACATTTCTTCAAAGCCATGATAACGTAATTTATGTTGTTTCTGAAGTGGATGAAAACCCACAGGAGATTCATGCGGATTTAGCACTCTACGCATCTCTTCATGCCCTTCAAAATCAATTCCTACTAAATCCCAGGTTTCTTTTTCATTCCAATCTGCTCCGACCCAAAGATCTTGTACGCTGGCAACTGAAGGAGTTCGGGTATCTCCAATTTTGATACTAATTTGAATTTCTAAAGGTACATTCTTTCCTTTTACCTTTGAAAAATCCACAATATTTGGAATTACTAGGCCATCTTCAATAACTGGGTCCTTAATTCCAGTTCTCAAAAAATGATAAACAACTTCCCAGGTCTTATCAGAAGATTCTGGCCAATGAATACCAGTAATCATTGAACAATGATCGACTGAATGTTTTTCCTTCAACTGTTCAGCAACCTTCCTCCAGTTTTCAGGAGAAACAGTTGCATTAACAATAGGTCTATTCTGAGTACCACTGGTACGAATATCTACAGATGATTCTACTCCGGCCATCTTATTCAAAGAGGATACTAATTTCTCAGCCGCCTCTTGTTGTGCTTTTTCCGAAACTATCCTCATAATAATCCCTCATGCATCTCCGATGATTACTGGAGCCTCACTTTCTAACCTAGAATGACTTGGCATGGCTCCAATTCGAATTATTTTTTCTCTCAATTTGCCAAAACCATCGATTAGAGCCTCTGGTCTAGGAGGGCAACCAGGAATGTATACGTCAACAGGAATAATTGTATCAACTCCTTCAAGAATATTGTACGACTGGAAATATGGACCTCCTGAAATTGCACATTCGCCCATCGCTATACACCATTTCGGCTCAGGCATTTGTTCCCATAGACGGACTATTGGATCAGCAAATTTCTTACTAATAGGCCCATTTACGAGTAATACATCGCATTGTCTAGGACTGGAACGAAAGAAAACTCCGAAACGCTCTGCATCAAAACGACTAGCTCCTGCTGCAGCCATTTCCAGTGCGCAACATTTGATTCCTAGATGTAATGGAAAAAGAGATTTTCTTTGACCCCAATTAAAAATACGTCCTGCTAAAACTCCAATCACATCTTTCAGCCTACTTGCCTTCAACGCTTCATCAGTAACATCTCCGACTGTTTCAACCAACAATCTACTACTAAACATAGAATAATTTTGTGTATCGTCTGCCATTACAATCACCTCAAATGTAAATTCTTCCTCTCTTCCTGAATACGTGCCAAACACCTAGGCCCATAAGTAAAATGAATATTGACATGGTTGTCAAAGCACCCATTATTTCAGCCTTGGATATAACATCAACATCTTGAATAGATATTATTCCACCAAATGCTAGGAACATGAATGCGATATCGAAAACTAAGAATATTATCGCATACCAATAATACTGAAAATGGAAATTAATATGCGCCTCACCAACAGGTGCTGAACCACACTCATAGGTACTTTCACGACGTACGTACAAGGATTGATCTACTTCATAACCAGGAAGTAGCCATGAACGTGTCCTGGTAGGATTATTTGGATCAACAACAGGCCTTAGAAGCCTAGATGCGATGAAACTTCCTACAGGAAAACCTATGCCAACCAAAGTCATTACTGCTAGTGCAAGATAGGCTTCAGAAACTGATGTCATAGGGCTCACAACCCGGTCCCTTAGGGACCGTTAGTACCGCCCACTAAAATTAGGGCAATAAGTGTAACCTAACAATGAGTTTCAAGTTAGCAGTTAACGTTCAGATTCAAGTTCAAGTGCTTTGAGAATTCTTTGACTCTCTTTTCTTGATCTAGTGAAAAGGATAATGACGAGCAGCCCGCCGATTAATATCGCTCCCCAACCAATAATTTGGACCATGTCATCGGAAAGCAAAGATATTCCTATTGTAATCTCAGCAGTTACAGATAGGTCTAGAGGTTGCCCCGCCACAGGAAGTCCTTTTGGCATTACAATAATAGTAAAATCATATGTATCATCTTGGAATAAATCATTTGGGGGAGTTACTCGGATTTCTACTTCTCTTGTTTCACCCGGTGCCAATTTAAATTCATCATCGACAGCATTTACAGACCAAAACCTGAGTGCTTCTGATGATTCAATCACAACTGTTTCTTCTACATTGCCATGGTTAGTAACAAATATTGTGAAAATTGCCTTTTCGGGATAAGTCACCGTCTTCGAAGTTTCATCTTCAATAGTGAATTGGAGATCATGTATGGTAATCACGTCAACTAACAAATCTACATGTGTACTTTCTATCGCATTAAGTTCTGAAGATGCGGAAACTTTGATCATTCCCGAAGCCCCACTTTGAACACCTTCCAATACTTCAAAATCTAGTGTTATCATCACACGGTTTTCAGACCCTACATCGACGTGGAATGGCTCGTCAGTAGTTACGCCACTTATCTTCAAAGTTCGTAAAACAGTTGATTCCATTCCAGTAACAGTAATTACAGCATTATCACCATTTGGGAAATCTCCAATATTTTCAACCCAAAAAGATACAGAACCCATACCGCCTGGAGGAAGTTGTACTTGTAATTCATCAGGAATTTCTCCTGGACTAACTGGAGTTATGCTCATTCCATAATTAAAGTTTGAAACAGAAATTGTAAATTCATGAGATGTAGATTTGTCAGTTCCAAAAATAGTAATTACAGCTGAAACGGATGCCCTATCTCCATTTTCTTCACCCTCAATAGTGACATCTAGATAGACAGTCTTTGTGACTCCTGATGCAATATTTATCTGGGTGATTGTAGAACCTTGAGAATTAGAAAATGATGAATCCCATAAAGGATCATTGCATCCTGTTACATCATTAGGATCACATGCTTGTAACTTAAAATTGTCATCTACATTCCCTGTATTAGTAACCTCAATTGGGAAACTAATTATCTGTTC